>CANGTM010000012.1 GCA_947456825.1 Chitinophagaceae bacterium | reverse complement strand
GTTTATCCCGGTGGAAACTTCCGTTCACCCTGGTTTAATCTATACGATGGTCGTCGCGACTTCGGTCAAAGCGATGTAATGGTAGGTGTTATGAGCTCTTTGGGCGATGGCCGTCAGGCTGCTTTTGGAAGCTCTACTCTTGGCGTTCCTTACGGACGTGTGAGAGGTTTTGTAGATCCTTGGTGTCAAGCCAATCCTAACTGGTCTCGTATTTTGAGCGAATCAAATCGCCAGCAAAATGGTAGAGTTGCCTTGGTAACCGCCGCTGAGACGCACTTGCTACGTGCCGAAGCTGCCGATCGTGGTTGGACTACCGAAAATATGGGAGCCCTTTACCAAGCCGGTATCGAGATCTCGTTTCAACAGTGGGGTCTTGCAGTTCCTGCCGGAAGCTACTTTACACAGCCGAATGTTGCTTTGGCTAGCCCTGCCGGAACCGGTGCGAACATTCGTAACATTGCCGTTCAGCAATACATCGCAGCCTACCCTGACGGTCTTCGTGGTTGGAATATCTGGAGAAGAACCGGATTCCCCACACTTACTCCTGCCCAGGATGCCACTAACAGTTCAAGACAGATCCCCAGAAGATATACCTATGGACAAACTTCCTACGCCAGCAACACCGCTGCTGTAACGGCCGCAGCTGCCGCCATTGGAGGCGATACACAGGATACCAGAATGTGGTGGGACCAATAATATAGATAACAACAACTTTTAAACAGCAACATCATGAATATGAAAAAATCTATCTTCTATCTGTTGGTTTTGGCATTGGGATTTGCTTCTTGTATCAAAAAAGAAGTGACCCCGCTGGCAGATGAAGGAAAGACCTATGTCAAAATACTGGAGTCTCCCGAGAACCAGGTGTTCCTGAGCCCCTTCTCTGATATCAGAGCCATTTCTCTGTTCAGCGTTCGCAGAGATGCCAACTCAGCTGAGAATCTTCAAAAGTCAGCCCCCCTGGTACTTACCCGTGTAGACGGAATGGTAGCTCGTTACAATGCTGCCAACGGAACTACTTTCGAGTTACTGCCTGACAGTTTGTACACACTAAACACCTCAATTACTCGCGCTGGCAACATTTACTCTTCTGCTTTTAACGCCGGGGATTTTGCCCGCGAGTTTATCATCAACCTTAACGGAGCCAAGTGGGATCTTAGCAGAAAGTATGCTCTGGGTTTTGCCCTTACCAGTGCAGGAGCCCTTACTAAATCTGCCGGTAAAGATTCGGTTATCGTCTTGATCTCTGTTAAAAACAAGTATGACGGTTTCTACAAAATGACTGGAGCTCATAACCGTTCACCTTATCAATTCCCTTATGAAGTTGATATGGAAATGCATACTACTGGTGTTAACACCGTACGCTTCTTCTTCAATGGGGCTGGCGCTTATGGCCATCCCATCGGAACCGGAGTGGGTACTATCAGTTGGTATGGTGGTGGTATCTCTCCTGTTATAGAGTTTAATACAACTACTGATTTAGCAACCAACATTTACAATGTGGGAAGTGCAACTCCCATTTTGATGCATACAGGTCCCGGCGCCCCCGTAAGCCGCTATGACCCCGTATCAAAGAAAATTTTTGCCTATTTCTACTACTTTACAGGCCCCGGTCAGGATTTCACCAACCGTGGTTGGAGCGACACCCTTACCTACGTTCGTTCCAGATAATTTTTTATCATAATTTTTTAAAGGAGCTGTATACCCTACAGCTCCTTTTTTTTGCTCTATCTTTGAGCGATATACTAATGAAAAATGGAAGAACAACAACTACCCAACAATAATCAACTGAACATCGAGATCTCAGAAGAAGTTGCGGAGGGCGAGTACGCCAACCTGGCGATCATCACCCACTCACATGCCGAGTTCGTTATCGATTTTGTGAATGTGATGCCAGGCACTCCTAAGAGCCGGGTCAAGTCTCGAATTATCTTAACGCCTCAACATGCCAAGCGATTGATGCGTGCCCTTACCGAGAATATACAGAAGTACGAGTCGGTCAATGGCCCGATCAAAGACCTGGAGGAGATACAGCTTCCACTCAATTTTGGAGGCCCTACCGCACAGGCCTAAGTCTACAAGTGGAGCAAGGGTATGTCTACCATTTTTTAATACCTGCCTTGCTTATCCAAGCATGAGCGGTGCAGATACCAAGAATATATCTTTGCCTGCATGCCCTCACTTTCATATTGTCAAATGAGGCCTTCGTCTGCGAAGCTGTAGTACCCTTGATCGCTCACGATCACGTGATCTAGCATATGAATATCCAGTAGCTGTGCTGCCTCCTTTAATCGCTGCGTGAGTTGTTCGTCTGCTCGGCTGGGCTGAAGATTACCTGAGGGGTGGTTATGGCAAACAATAATGCTAACCGCATTTTGCTCCAGGGCCTTTTTTAGAATGATACGCGGATCGGCCACCGTTCCGGTAATCCCCCCTTCGCTTACGATCTCGAAGTGGTTGATACGATTCGCCCTGTTTAGATACAGTACACCAAACACCTCTTGTTGTCTGTCTTGCAAACTAACCTGTAAAAATCGGGCAATATCGCTGCTTTTCGAGACCTGGGTTTTATGCGGCGGCGGCCCTGCATGGCGGCGACGCCCCAGCTCAAGGGCTGCCATTATCTGTGCGGCACGCGCCTTGCCTATTCCTTTGATACGGGCCATTTGCAACGGGTGCATTCTGGCTAGTTCGGCCAAGCTATACTTTGCAAGGCTGAGTAGTTCCAGTGCCAATTCGGGGGCACTGCGTTGCTTATTGCCGCTTTGCAATAATATGGTCAGCAGCTCTGCATCACTCAACTGCTCGCAACCCCACCTGTAGAGTTTTTCGCGGGGGCGATCTTCAGGCGGCAGGGTGGAGGGTCTTTCTGGCTTCATCTTTTTATAAGTATAGCCCGTAGACCCTACTTCGGCAAGGGTAAGACGAGATTTATTTGTTGCACTCATCGGTATTGTGTGGGGCTATCAATATCTTCGCACCACTAGTTTATCCTCTGCCATGCAACACGCCAAAATCTTTGCCGGAACCGGCTCTCAGCAGCTGGCCGAACAAATCTGTAAACGCTACGGAACCCAACTTGGTAAGGTCAATATCCAGCGATTCAGCGACGGGGAGATCTGCCCTGTTTTTCTGGAAAGCGTGCGGGGTGATTATGTTTTTTTAGTGCAAAGCACCTATGCCCCTACCGATAATTTAATGGAGTTGCTTCTGATGATAGACGCAGCCCGCAGAGCCTCGGCCTATAAGGTGATCGCGGTATTGCCCTACTATGGATATGCTCGCCAAGACCGTAAGGATAAGCCCCGGGTTGCCATTGGTAGTAAGTTGGTAGCCAATATGTTAGTAGCTGCGGGTGCCGACCGGGTCATTACCATGGACCTCCATGCGCCGCAGATTCAGGGCTATTTTGACATTCCTGTAGACCACCTCGACAGCCACGCTGTTTTTATCCCTTACATAGAGAGTTTAAAGCTGGAAAATCTTACCTTTGCGGCCCCCGATGTGGGAGCTACCAACCGGATTCGCGAGATCGCCAGCTATTTTAATGCCGAAATGGTGATCTGCGACAAACACCGAAAGCGGGCCAATGAAATAGCCAGCATGGTAGTGATCGGGGACGTAACGGATCGCGATGTGTTGTTGATCGATGACATATGCGACACGGGCGGAACCCTCGCCAAAAGCGCAGGGTTGCTCAAAGAAAAGGGCGCACGCTCCGTACGGGCGCTCATAACGCATCCGGTGTTGAGTGGAAAGGCCTACGAGAATATAGAAAACAGTGTGCTGGAGGAACTCGTGGTTTGTGATACGATCCCGGTAAAGGCAGTGGGTGGAAAGATCAAGGTGTTGAGCGTGGCCGAACTTTTTGCAGTGGCCATTCGAAACGCTTTCGAGAACAAGAGCATCACCAGTCTCTTCGTTCACTCACAGCTAAAGAACAAGTGAACCAATAAAACAAAATAGCATGAACACAATTACAATCGAAGGACAACTGAGGACCGGATTTGGCAAAACAGCCACCCGTCAACTCCGCTCTCAGGAAATGGTGCCTGGTGTAATTTACGGGGGTGCACAGGAGGTCAATTTTTATGCTCCTGCTGCGGCTTTCAAAAATTTAGTGTACACACCAAGCTTTCAGATCGCCGAAGTTAAGATCGACGGCAAAACGTACAAGACCATTCTCAAAGACCTCCAGTTCGACAAGGTCAACGATATGTTGACACATGTGGACTTACTGGAGCTGGTTGAGGGTAAAAAAGTGATCGCGAACATTCCGCTCAAATTCGTGGGTGCTTCTAAAGGAGTAAAGGATGGCGGAAAGCTTATCACCAAAATGAAATCCCTCAAGGTAAAGACCTACCCTAAGCATCTGCGTGAGCAGATCGAGGTAAGCATCGACAACCTTGAGTTGAACGGTAATATTCGTGTAGAAGATGTCAAGATCGCCGAATACGAGATCTTGAACTCTCCCCGTATTCCTATCGCTTCGGTGGTATTGACCCGTCAGCTTAAGCAAGAAGAGGCTACCGCTCCTGCTGCCGGTGCTGCGCCAGCCGCTGCTGCCCCAGCCGCCGCTGCCGCCAAGAAATAATTCAACGCAAGTCGTTACTTCTTTTGCAAAACCCGCATCGCCCGATGCGGGTTTTTTATTGGCGAAGACCGATATTTGAACCTCCAATCAACATGAAAATACTGCTGGCCGGATTAGGAAACGTAGGCGATGAATATGCGCACACCCGACACAACATCGGGTTCGATGTGGTGGGCGCCTTTGTGCAGCGGCACGGGGGACAATTTCGGGTAGACCGCTTGGCCTATGTTGCCGAGGTAAAGTGGAAGGGTAAGCAGTTTGTTTGTGTTTGCCCCACCACCTACATGAACCTGAGCGGTAAGGCCATCAAATACTGGTTAGATAAGGAGAAGATCGATATAGCCGCGCTGCTGGTGGTAGTAGACGACCTGGCGCTTCCTCTCGATAAGATCCGGATAAAGCCTGGTGGCAGTGATGCCGGTCACAATGGTTTAAGGAGTATCCAGGATGCATTGGGTACCATTCAATATCCCAAACTTCGTTTTGGCATCGGCAGCGATTTTCCAAAGGGAAAGCAAGCGGATTTTGTTTTATCTCGCTGGAAGAGTTCCGAAGAAAAACAAGTGGCGGCCAAGATCGCGCATTGCGTGGATGCCATTGAAGTGATCGCAACGCAAGGACTAGAAGCTGCGATGAATCTTTACAATCAAAAAAGTTTTACCTGAATTATACCCTATGAAGATCGTATGCGTTGGAAGAAATTATGTGGCTCATGCCCGCGAGTTGGGAAACGAGGTGCCCACCGATCCTGTTATTTTCATTAAGCCTGAGACGTCGCTCTTGCCCCCCGACAGCTCTTTTTCTATTCCGGCCTTCTCGAACGAGATACACTACGAGTGTGAGTTAGTTCTTCGAATCGCCAGAAGGGCACAGGCGATTGCGAAGGAAGATGCAGCCGGCTATTATGATGCTATCACCGCCGGCATTGATTTTACGGCTCGCGATCTGCAGCAGCAGTTAAAAGAAAAAGGATTGCCCTGGGAAAAAGCAAAGGCCTTCGATGGTGCTGCCGTGCTTGGTGTATGGATGCCGGCCGATCGTTTTCGCAACAAGCGCGACATACATTTTTGTCTGTATAAGAACAAGGCCATCGTTCAGCAGGCCAGTACGTCACAAATGATCTTTGATTTCGACACGCTGCTTTCGCACATCAGTCAGTACTTTACGCTCGAGCCGGGCGATCTTGTCTTTACGGGAACGCCCGCCGGGGTAGGCCCTGTTGAGCCGGGCGATGTGCTCGAGGGATTTGTCGAAGACGATTCTGCCTTTGAATTATCCATACAGTAGGAAACACCGCCATGCGTTCATCTACCTCCTTATTATCGGCCTACGAGTACATGTGTCAGGCTGCTGCCATGGCAGAGACATACGAAGCCAACCGCGCCATTTGTAAGTATGTGCACTCCACTTCGCGAGGCCATGAAGCTATTCAGTTGGCTACGGCTTTTTGTTTGCAGCCGCACGATTCTGTTAGTCCTTACTACCGAGATGAGAGTTTACTGTTGGGGTTGGGTTTTACGCCCTATGAATTGATGTTGCAATTACTTGCTAAGGGAGATGATGTTTTTTCCGGAGGAAGAGAGTACTACTCGCACCCCAGCTACCGTGGGCCTGACAAGCCGCTTATCATTCATCAATCCAGTGCCACCGGTATGCAGGTGATCCCGACAACCGGTGTTGCGCAAGCTATTCATTATTGGGAAACGCTGCAACAGAAGGATCCTGCTGTTTGCAAAGAAATAGCCCCCGCATTCATGAAGGCAGCCACACCGCCCATCGTTATCTGTTCGATGGGAGATGCCAGTGTTACAGAAGGGGAGGTGAGTGAGGCCTTTCAATTTGCGGTGCTCAAACAACTACCCATCATCTATTTGGTGCAGGATAATAATTGGGGCATCAGTGTAACCGCGCCCGAGGCCAGGGCCATGAATGCGTTCGAATATGCGGCCGGCTTTAAGGGTATGGGAAGGGTGCAGGTGGATGGATCCGATTTTGAAGCTTCACTATCTGTCATGAGAGAAGTGACCGCTACCGTTCGTCAGCAACGAAAACCTTATTTGGTTCATGCCCAAGTGCCGTTGCTGGGCCATCATACCAGCGGCGTGCGTCGCGAATTTTATAGAGAAGATCAGGAATATGCGTCGCATCTTTTACACGATCCCCGTCCTAAGTTGCGCCAGCGTTTGCTGAGCCAGGGTATTTCGGAAGAGGAGTTAGTATCGATCGAAAAAAGAGCCACACAAACAGTAGCTGATGATTTTGATCGGGCTAATGCAGCTGCCCCCCCGGTAGTTGCTACCGTAACAGATCATGTATTCGCTCCCACACCGATCGTCGAAGAGAAAGGACAGCGTGCGCCAATGGATGCACCCAAGATCATGATGGTCGATGCGGCCCTTTTTGCAATTAAAGAGATCATGCAGCAACACCCCGAGGCCTTGCTCTACGGACAAGATGTAGGCAAACGACTAGGGGGTGTCTTTAGAGAAGCAGCTACATTGGCCGATGTCTTTGGTGAGCATCGTGTCTTTAACACGGCCATTCAAGAGGCCTATGTCGTTGGGTCCACTGCCGGCATGTCTGCCGCGGGGTTGCGACCGATCGTGGAGGTGCAGTTCGCTGATTATATCTATCCCGGCTTTAATCAGTTGGTCACCGAGTTGTCGAAGAGTTGTTATCTCAGTCGCGGAAAATTCCCGGTCTCTATGGTGCTTCGGGTACCCACGGGTGCCTATGGTGGGGGTGGTCCCTATCATAGCGGATCGGTAGAAAGTACGCTGCTATCCATTAAAGGGATCAAAGTAGTGTATCCTTCCACGGCTGCCGATATGAAAGGATTGATGAAAGCGGCTTATTACGACCCAAATCCGGTGGTGATGCTCGAGCACAAAGGGCTGTACTGGAGTAAAGTGCCCGGCACCGATGAGGCACGTACCCCGGAGCCTGATGCAGACTATATAATTCCACTGGGTAAAGGACGCCAAGTGCAAGTGGCCGATGAAGCAATGATCGCATCGGGAGAATCTGCCGTTGTAATCACCTACGGGATGGGGGTGTATTGGGCTAGAGAGGCCAGTCGTGCCCTGCCCGGTCAAATAGAAATCATTGACCTGCGTACATTATTTCCGCTCGACGAAGAGTTGATCTACCAGCGCGTACGTGTTCACGGAAAATGTCTGGTGCTGACAGAAGAACAGCAATTAAATTCTTTTGCAGAAGCATTGGCCGGTCGAATCGCGAAAAATTGTTTTACCTCGCTAGATCAACCCGTAGAAGTAATGGGGGCGTTGAATTTGCCCGCCGTTCCCATGAACATGGAGCTGGAAAAGGCCATGCTGCCCACTGCCGAAAAAGTGAGTACGTTACTGCATAGGCTGGTGAATGGGTAGGCCTATTCTTTTTTCAAATTCAGCCGGATCTGTAATTCCTCGAATTGATGCTCGTCGATAGAAGCGGGCGCATCCAGCATTACATCACGACCCGCATTGTTCTTGGGAAAGGCAATAAAGTCGCGAATACTTTCGCTGCCTCCTAAGATGGCACACAGTCTGTCAAAACCAAAGGCGATTCCCCCATGTGGCGGGGCGCCATATTCGAAGGCGCCGAGTAAAAACCCAAATTTGTGTTGTTGTTCCTCTTTGTCCATTCCAAGGGCAGCGAACATTTTTTCTTGCAAGGTCCGCTGGTAAATACGAATGGAGCCACCGCCAATTTCATTTCCATTCAATACCATGTCATAGGCATTCGCTTTAATGCCCGCGTACGGGTGGCTAAGGTAATTCGCTGCGTCGGTTATAACGGGATTGTTATTGATCATGGTCTCGATCTGATCGGGCTTGGGAGACGTAAAGGGGTGATGACGAGCTACCCAACGATTGGATTCTTCATCATACTCAAACAGGGGAAAGTCAAGTACCCAACATAATTTGAATTCGTCGGGTTTGCGAAGTCCCAGCCGCTCACCCATTTCGAGACGAAGCTCACTCATGGCCTTGCGCGTACGTTCTTCTTTTCCGGCCAGAACAACGATCAGGTCACCGGGTTGCGCGTGGGCGGCTTTGGCTAACTGGAGAAGTTGCTCAGGCGTATAAAACTTATCGATACTGCTCTTGCAAGTTCCGTCTTCGAGGTATTTGATATGAGCCAAGCCCTTCATTCCAATTTGCGGACGTTGTACCCATTCGGTCAGCTCATCCGTTTGCTTACGAGTGTACGCGGCGGCTCCGGGTATCGCAAGGGCCAACACGGTTTCAGCCTCGTCAAAGACCTTGAAGTTAGCTCCCTCTATCAAGGCTCGATGATCGGCCCTGTCCGAAAATACCGTATCGGGTTTTTTAATATTCAACAGCGGCATGGCAAAACGAATATCCGGTTTGTCATTGCCATAGGTCCACATGGCTTCTTCCCAACTAAGTCTTGCAATGGGGTCGGTGTAGTCGAGCTGCTTGACCTCTTTGAAGATAAAACGGATCATACCCTCGAACATAGTCAGAATGTCCTCTTGCTCTACAAAGGCCATCTCACAGTCGATCTGGGTAAACTCTGGTTGGCGATCGGCCCGCAGGTCCTCGTCGCGAAAGCATTTGACGATCTGGTAGTAACGGTCATAGCCACTCACCATCAGTAATTGCTTGAATGTTTGTGGCGATTGAGGCAAGGCATAGAACTGACCGGGATTCATGCGGGAGGGAACCACAAAATCGCGTGCTCCCTCGGGGGTCGACTTGATCAAAAACGGCGTTTCTATGTCCATGAATTGCTGCTCGTGCAAATAGGTTCGTGCAGCCCTGTTTACCGCATAGCGCAGCTCAAGATTACGTCGTACCGAGGATCTTCGCAAGTCTAAGAAGCGATACTTCATGCGCAGGTCATCACCACCATCGGTATCGTCCTGAATGGTAAAAGGTGGTACGGCCGCCCGATTGAGAATAGTAAAGGATTGTACATCAACTTCGATCTCGCCAGTGGCAAGCTGAGGATTTTTGTTGCTTCGCTCTATCACCTCTCCGTTTACCTGCAACACAAACTCACGGCCAAGGGGAGTTGTTTCGAGTTGCGTGTTTACTTTTTCTCCAAACAATAATTGGGTAATGCCATATCGATCGCGCAGATCTACGAAAGTGATGGCGCCGTATTTGCGAATGGTCTGTACCCATCCGGCCAACTGCACGTTTCTTCCTTTGTCTTGTATGCGTAATTCCCCACAGGTATTCGATCTGAACATGTTGTTATAATTAGGCGAATAATCAAGAATGGGCCGTTGATCTCTTTTTGCGTTCCTTCGGAGCTTGAATCAGGTAATAATAAAGCAAGATCAGCGAGCCAATGGTAAAGGGGATAAGAGAGAGTTGTTTACCGGTCAGCATATCAAAAAAGATCGCATCATCTTGTTTTATAAATTCCATGATCATCCAAGTGCTGTTAGCGCAGATCCAAAAGGCAACGGCCAAATTGTGGGCCAGTTCGGATGTAATATGGCGTGTGCGCCATGAAATAAAGATGGCGACGAAAAGGGTAGGGATGATCATGCCGATGCCCATAAATACCCAACCCATACACCAGCTCAGGTCTTTGATGATCCAAAAAACAATGTGCAGATTTTCCATTCTTCGATATTTGGCTGGAATGGAATAAACGGCTTGTGAGGTCTTATGCTGGGAGTCGCTCATTGTGGCCGAAAGGTAAGAAAGTTGTGAAAAAATGCGCTCAATTTCTCTCGAATCGTCTCAAGTTGGCCTCAGGGTTCAGAGGAGCTTGGCGTAGCAGATGTTGCACGAGTTGGCGTGCAAAATAGGGAGCCAGCGAGCATCCTTTGGTGCCCATTCCTCCCAATAGCCCAATAGGTGGATATTGTTCTAGTATACCTACAAAAGGTCTTCTTTCTTTGGAGCCGGGTCGTATGGCGGCCCAGTGATCGGTAACCGTAAAAGGCAATTGGAGCCACTGCTTCAGGGTTTGTTCGGTAGCGGAGCGAAAGTTGGTGCTGGGGTAAGGGTCGCTGAAATCCCACTCATAGCTGGAGCCTACCCACCAATACCCCGAATTCCCCAGCGGTATCAGGGTCAGTGGTCCTTTGAATACATATGAGGCAGGTAGGTCAGGTGCCCGTACGATCAATGCCTCTCCCTTGACCGGAGCCACAGGCAGGTGGTTAAATAGGGGATTGCCATGTGTGCCGGTGCCATCGCAGAAGATCAAATAGTCAAATGAAATATCGTCGTATCGACCACCACCGGGTAGTGGTACTAATCGGTCGTATTCAAACTTTTTTTCCAGTAGTCGGCCACTCCTCGAGAGATGTTCTTTATAGGCCGTCAAAAGTAAGTCGGGACGCACCTGATAGCTTTTTTGAATGATTCCATAGCCGTGCAGATGATCAAACGCTTTTGTCTCGAGCAGTTCTTCTGTTGGCAGCTGCAGGTAGTCGCTCCGCTCGAGGGCGCGCTTTTCAAAAACAGAACGAGTATCGGGGTGCGAAAAGAATTGTATGATGCTTCGTTCCTCAAAAAGGTTGTCATCGGGTTTGGTTGATCTCGAAATCAGCAATTGCTCCAGTTGGCCATACTGCTGTTTAGCAAAGGGCATTAGTTCATCGATCAGCCAGGTCGTGACCAATCTTCTGCCGGTAACAGGATTGATAAGACCGCCTGCCTGCTTAGAGGCATTGGGGAGATTTCCTGGGTCGAGCACCAGAAACTCTCTTTGTTCCTGCTCCAGAAAATAGCTGAGCCAGGTTCCGCAAAGTCCCTGACCCACGAGCAGAAATTCGGTTTTCATTTGGTAAAGGTAAAGGAAGGACCGTAGCGTCTTATTCGATCAAGATGCTACTGGTTGCTGTACGGTACTCGCGACGGGCAGCATTATAAAGCAGCAATCGACAAGACGGTACCAAAAACTCGCCAGGGTAGCGGGTAGTGAACGGATAATCCCATTGGTACACGCCCGGGCTAAGTCCGTAAAGGGTCATGCTAAGGGCCGTGTCCGACTTGGGTTTTTGCACGATCGATGTTGGCTTTCCTTTTTTGAACTGTACGTTGTTACCGGTTGGTTGCAGTCCGGCCGAGAGCGGTAGCAGTACCGTGCAGCTATCCGTTTTTTGATTGATGTAGATGGACATGCGAAGAACGACAGGATGGCCGACGGGTTGAGTGCTAAAAGGAGTGATCACTTGCTCAGCCACCGATTTCGAAGGTTGCTTATTTACGGTGAACAGTCCAATGCCACCTTTCATCGTTCTCTGATACGCCTGCTGCGCGGCCTCGGTTTGATGATCGGCATCTCTGACATCAAAATATCCACGAATCAACTGAAGCGTACTATCGATACGGACGGTCAGCTGCCAAAATACTTTTCCGGTAAAGGCATTTGGGATCATGATCGGAAATCGAACCGCATGGTGTTCGCCGGCGGCAAGCGTAAAGTATTGGTTCGCTAATTGATTGTAGAACCATCCGTCGACGGGCTGCTTCTTTACGGCATCAAAAAGTTCAAGTTGCAAATTGCCGGTTTGTTCACTGCGGCCGTTATTGGCCAGCAAAAATTGAAGTTTGGGTTGGTCTCCGGGGTAAAAGAAAGCGGAAAGGTCTGCAGCTGCAGCTATAGAAAACTGTGAATGGGCAGTAGTGTTGATCGCTGACCATACAAACGCTAACAGTAAAAGACAGGTGCGCATTTATTTCTTTAAGACCTCGGCCATCTTCTTTCCGATGTCTGCCGGACTGCTTACCACATGTATTCCGCAGTCGCCCATGATCTTCATTTTGGCAGCTGCGGTATCGTCGGCCCCGCCCACAATGGCGCCAGCGTGCCCCATTCTTCTTCCGGGAGGAGCGGTTTGGCCGGCAATAAAACCAACCACCGGCTTTTTATTACCATTCGATTTGATCCAGTGGGCAGCTTCGGCCTCCATGCCGCCTCCGATCTCTCCGATCATGACGATGGCATCGGTATCGGGATCTTGCATAAAGAGTTCAATAGCTTCTTTTGTAGTAGTGCCAATAATAGGATCACCACCAATTCCGACTGCGGTGGAGATGCCAAGACCGGCCTTGGCTACCTGATCGGCCGCCTCATAGGTAAGCGTACCTGATTTCGAAACGATACCCACCCGTCCTTTTACAAAAACGAACCCGGGCATGATACCCACCTTACATTCGCCGGCCGTAATAACACCGGGGCAATTAGGCCCTACCAGGCGGGTGGGTTTGCCCAGCAAATAATTTTTTACGCGTACCATGTCTTGCACAGGAATTCCCTCTGTAATACAAACAACCAGGCCAATACCGGCTTCGGCAGCTTCCATGATCGCGTCGGCTGCAAAGGCGGGGGGTACAAAGATGATGCTCACGTTGGCTCCGGTGGCCTTTACGGCATCTGCCACTGTATTGAATACAGGACGGTCCAAGTGCAGCGTGCCTCCTTTTCCGGGAGTCACCCCTCCAACTACCTGGGTGCCATACTCGATCATTTGGGAGGCATGAAAACTACCTTCGGTGCCGGTAAATCCTTGCACCACTACTTTGGAATTCTTATTGATAAGGATGCTCATGGCGGGCTGCTTAAAAGTTGCCGCAAAGGTAGGGATTTGTGCGAATCAGGGGCGGGTCAACTCGTCCATATTACGCACATTCGGCATCTTTCCTGTTTCCTCCAACATCCGCATATCCTTGGCGTCTTTTAGGAACTCAGAGGCAAAGATAAAATCGTTCAGAAGCTGGTTTTTGCTAAAGATGATATCCTTGCGGGTGCCCTCCCATTCTTTTTTACCTTGGTACATGTACAGGATATAATCGCCAGTTTCCATCACAGAGTTCATGTCGTGTGTATTGACCACTGTGGTGATATTGAACTCTACGGTCAGGTCCTTGATCAATTTGTCAATGACTAGCGAAGTCTGTGGATCGAGCCCGGAATTAGGTTCATCGCAAAAAAGATATTTTGGGTTCAGCACTACCGCTCGGGCCAGGGCCACTCTTTTTTTCATGCCTCCACTCAACTCCGCCGGAAATTTTCGATTCACATCCTTTAGGTTGACCCGCTCGAGCACTTCATTGACCCTTTTAAGCTTTTGAGAGTCTGAGTCAGTCGTAAACATGTCGAGCGGAAACATAATATTTTGTTCAACGGTCAAGGAGTCGAAGAGGGCCGATCCTTGAAAAAGCATACCGATCTCCTTACGAATGCTGGTGCGCTGTTCCTGGCTCATCGAAAAGTAACTCTCTCCCTGATAGCAGATTTCTCCCTGGTCAGGGGTCAGCAATCCTACCATACATTTCATCAGCACCGTTTTTCCGCTGCCGCTGGCACCAATGATCAAGTTGCACTGCCCTGGCTTCATCATGGCACTGACGTTCTCGATCACGACCTTATCGCCAAATTTTTTTTGTATGTTCTTAACTTCTATCATGTATTTGTTACAGCAGTAGAGCCGATAAGATATAGTCGGCAAATAAGATCAGCACGCAACTTACGACCACGGCCTTGGTACTGGCCCGACCTATTTCGAGGGCCCCTCCGCGAACATAGTAACCATAGTAGGCAGGAACGCTAGAGATGATAAAGGAAAATACATATCCCTTTACCAGGGCAAAGAAAACATTGTAGGGTAAAAAATCGGCGGCCAATCCTTTGTCGAAAATGTTCGGCGAAATAATGCCCGCAGCCGTCCCGGCCAATCGTCCGCCCCATATGCCCAAGGCCATAGCGATCATAACGAGTAGTGGGATCATCAGCATGGCTGCTGCTATCTTAGGTAAAATGAGATAGGTTTTGGTATTGATGCCCATAATTTCAAGGGCATCGATCTGTTCACTAACGCGCATATTTCCCAGCTCGCTGGCAATGCGGCTGCCAGCCACCCCGGCCAGTACGATACAGACCAAGGTAGGAGCAAACTCCAAAATGACCGTATCGCGCACGATCTGCGCTATGGTTGTCAGGGGCACCAGCGGACTTACCAGCTGGTAAGCCGTTTGAATGGTAGAGACGGCTCCGATAAATACGGAGATGATAGCGACGATTCCCAGCGAACCGATCCCGATCTCTACGCACTGATGCATCAGCTCTTTCCAATACATGCTGGCTTTCTCCGGGCGTTTGAACATGCCTTTGAGCATCAGCAAGAATCGTCCTATGTCGCTGAGTAAACCCATGGGAGCTATACAGTTTTTTCTTTTCTAAAGCGTTTCCACCAACGAGACTGTCGCACGATCTCTTGCGTGGGTGTTTGCGTCTTTGATTTTTGCTGGGCGTCCACCACGGCAATAACGGCCATGTTGATGATGCTGCGAATAGAGCTGCCAAGTTGCAGAATATGGACCGGCTTTTTAAGCCCGAGTAAGATCGGCCCCACCGCATCGGCCGTATCCAACTCTTTCATCAAGTTGTAGGCAATGTTGCCGGAGGCAAGGTTCGGGAAGATCAACACATTTACATCTTTATCGGCTAGCTCGCAAAATGGATAATTTTCCTGCATCAGCTCTTTATTGAAGGCGACGCTTGCTTGCATTTCTCCGTCCACGATCAACGAAGGATTCTTCTCTTTGACAATGGCACGGGCTCGGGCTACCATTCTGGCCTCTGGCGAGTCACTGCTACCGAAATTGGAGTAACTGAGCATGGCAATGCGCGGCGTAATATTGAATTGTCTGACCTCCTTTGCGGCCAGCAAGGTTATCTCGGCCAGCTCTTCGGCCGTAGGGTTGAAGTTAACTGTCGTATCGGCCAAGAATAAAGGCCCTTTTTTGGTCAACATCATATACATGCCCGCGATCTTGCTGACACCATCTTCCATACCGATCACCTGGATGGCCGGCCGGATCGTATCGGGATAATTTTTGGTCAGTCCCGATATCATGGCATCTGCCTCGCCGCATTCTACCATCATGGCCCCAAAGTGATTGCGATCTTTCATGATCTTTCTGGATTCATGCACGTTGAATCCTTTGCGGCTACGCTTGGCTAAAAACAGGTCTCCGTATTGATTTCTTTTTTCTTCGAGGGCATCGCTGCGCGGATCGAAAACCGGCAGCCCTTCCAGGTCGACCCCATTCTCTTCCGCAATCGCTTTGATCTTCGCTTCGTTGCCCAACAAGATCGGAAAGCCGATACCTTCATCAAATACCAATTGAGCTGCTTTGAGCACTTTTATGTTGTCTGCCTCGGCAAATACGATCCGCTTCGGATCGCGTCGGGCCTTGTTTCCAATGGCGCGCATCACCTGGTTGTCCAGTCCCAGCCGTTTATTGAGTTCGTTGGTGTACAACTCCCAATCTTTTATGGGAGATTGTGCCACGCCACTTTCCATGGCCGCTTTGGCGACAGCAGGAGCCACGGTGGCCAACAACCGGGGGTCAAGTGGTTTGGGTATGATATAATTGGGTCCGAAACTGATGGTAGACTCGTTATAGGCCATGGTAACAATGTCGGGGACCGGCGTTTTGGTAAGTTCGGCCAGCGCTTTTACCGCAGCCAACTTCATCGCCTCATTAATTTGCCTGGCCCTAACGTCAAGTGCCCCTCTAAAAATGTAGGGAAAGCCCAACACGTTGTTGACTTGGTTGGGGTAGTCACTTCTTCCTGTTGCCATGATGATATCTTTTCTGGACTCAGTGGCATCTTCCCAACTGATCTCCGGATCGGGGTTGGCCATGGCGAAGACGATCGGATTTTTGGCCATGCTCTTGATCATCTCTTTTGAGAGGATGCCTCCCTTACTAAGCCCAATGAATACATCGGCATCTTTCATGGCTTCTGCCAGGGTCATGTTCTTGCCTTTGGCAACGAATTCTTTTTTCAGTTCGTCAAGGTCGGTGCGACTTTCATGCACCAGCCCTTTGCTGTCATACACCCAAAAATTCTCTTTTCTTGCTCCCAATGCCACGTAGAGTTTCATGCAGGCAACGGCTGCAGCACCGGCGCCGCTAACCACAAAGCGAAGTTTCTCTATCTTTTTCTTTTGCAACTCAGCTGCATTGAGCAGGGCTGCGGCGCTAATGATGGCCGTGCCATGTTGATCGTCGTGCATGAGCGGAATGCTCATCTCCTCTTTCAACTTTTTTTCGATATAAAAGCACTCAGGCGCCTTGATATCTTCGAGGTTGATACCTCCGAATGTGGGCTCCAGTGCTTTGACAATGGCCACGAATTTATCCGGATCTTGTTCGTTGATCTCAATATCGAAAACATCGATATCGGCAAAGATCTTAAAGAGTACTCCCTTTCCCTCCATGACGGGCTTACTGGCCTCGGGGCCGATATCGCCCAATCCCAGTACCGCGGTACCATTGCTGATCACGGCTACCAGATTTCCTTTGGCGGTGTATTTGTAAACATTTTCTTTATTGGCGGCGATCTCCAGGCAAGGCTCGGCCACACCTGGTGAATAAGCCAGCGAAAGGTCTCGTTGTGTCTTAGCTTCTTTAGTGGGGATCACTTCGATTTTTCCAGGCCGTCCTTTGGCGTGATATTCCAGGGCCTGTTGTTTGCGTAGATCGTGTTGCATAATTGGGTATTGAGTTACTTCAATGCGGGTATGTCTCAAATGACGTGCAAGGTACGATAAAATAGGAGTGTCACTCCAGAGAGGGCCATCACTTTCAGTGGCACGAATGATAGCTTATGGCGAAAGATGTGCCCCCAGCCAGGCCATCATAGCAGTCCCGTAAGCGATGGCCTCTTCATCGACCTGAAAGCGAGATGTATGTACGCCGTGCGTATTACCCAAGGAGGGGTTCACTACACCTAGTCTGAAAAAGCAACCGGGTATCTGTTGCGCATAGTAGCCAAAATCTTCGGCCCCCATTCGAACTTCGGTCTCGCTGATATTTTTTTCCCCCACCAGTTGAACGGCTAGCGGAACCACCTTATGATGTAATTGTTCATCATTGTGTACACAAGGATAACCAATGTCGATATGCAATAAGGCCTCGCCTCCCATGGAGGATACTACTTGGTCTGTTACTTGTCTGATCAGTTCGTGCGCTTTGCTTCGCCAATTCTCGTTCATGGCGCGAAACGTACCCATTAGCTTAACCTGGTCGGGTATTACATTGGTGGTATTGCCACCCTGAATGGAGGTGATGGACAGCACCGAGGGATTGAATGGATCATTATGACGGCTGATCAACTGTTGCAGAGCCGTAATAAGATGAGCACTGATCAAAATGGGGTCGATGGTCAAATGCGGTGAGGCTGCATGGCCTCCTTTTCCTTTTATGGTGATGTAAAGTTCATCTGCACTGGCCATTACCTTGCCCGCACGGAACGAAAAAGCACCAGTGGGTAGCGTCGTGCTCACGTGAAGGGCCACTATAGCTTGTGGAGAGGGATCGCTCAGTACGCCATCTCTTATCATCAGAGACGCACCGCCCGGATTTTTTTCTTCTCCAGGCTGAAAAATGAGCTTGACCGTCCCTTCCCAGTCAGAGCGCGTTTCTTGTAACAGACGTGCCGCTCCTAAAAGACAGGTGGTATGTACATCATGTCCGCAAGCATGCATGATGCCTTCTTTTACGGAACGATAAGGCAGGTCATTTTCTTCTTGAATGGGTAGTGCATCCATGTCGGCCCTAAGTGCGATCACTTTTTTAGTAGGATTTTTTCCCTCGATACAAGCTACTACTCCCGTCGTGGATAAGAGGTGACTGGCTATTCCAAATTCCTTAAGTTTTGCCTGCACAAAGGCGGCCGTCTCTACTTCTTGGTAACTTAACTCGGGGTGTGCATGCAAGTGTCTTCTCCAGCCGATCAGTTCATCGGCATGCTTTTGGGCCCATTGCAAAAATTGGTTTTGCATATCACAAAAATAAGGGATGCGGAAGTGTGGGAACTCAATCAGGCAGATTCGTCTCCTCTTCTCCTGATCCTTTGAGCTTGACCTCGATCACATCATTGACAATAAAAACGCCTTTAGGAAAGAGCAGCTCCAGTCTTCGCTGGTATTGCTCGGCTTCTTTACGCTCTTTAAAGTTTCCGGCCTTGACGCGGTAATAAGGAGATTGATGAAACAGATAGGCCTTGAGCTCAGGAAAGTAAGAGTATACTTTTGTTTTTGCGGCCAGCGCTTCTTCGCGAAGGGTAGTGCTAATGACCAATAGTCTAAACCCTTTGTCTTGTCGGCGAGCCTGGCGGCTGGTCTCCTCATTGACCTGGATTTGTTTTTTGATCAGCCAATCGATACGAGGATCTTTCTGTACACTGACTCGGCTGTTGTCGATGGACTTAATGAAAAGGCTGTCTTGTGCCTGCAGGGAATGTAAGACTGACCCTACCAAGAGAAGCTGCATCAAACAAAAAAATCTGTACATGTCACAAAGGTACTTTACCCGCGGCGTTCGAAACTAGTAAGAGGCGCCGCTGCCGGTGATCTGTTGAATAGGGTGCCAAGTAGTTTTGATCTCTTGCAGGTCCATAATCAGGTGCGGAGACTGTGCCTTATTCAAAGACCAGTTAGTATAAGGCCAGTGGATCACTCGTTTTAAATTGCCGGTTGCCCTGGTTCTCAATGACGAGAGCGTGGCCGGATCTCGCTCCGTGTACACCAATGCGTTCACATCACGGTGCTCTGCTAACCAGGGTAAGAGTTCGGCTTTACTTCCGGTCAAAATATTCACCACTCCCCCAGGGACGTCCGAGCTGTTCAGTACTTCTGCCAAACTAATAGCGCATAAAGATCTTTTTTCATCGGCTATTACTACGGCCGTATTTCCTCCGGCCAGGCAGGGTGCCAGTACACTCGTAAGCCCGAGTAGTGGGCTGGTCGGCGCAAAAATGGTGACCACACCCATAGGTTCGCACACCGAAAAGTTATAATGGCTAGAGGCCACGGGATTGACCGTACTAAAAAGCGCTTGATATTTGTCGCACCATCCGGCGTAGTAGATCCATCGATCAATGGCCCCATTCGTTTCGGCCAAAGCAGCAACACGCGATAAACCTTGCAGCTGTAGCTCGGCGATAAATTGATCTTTTCTGGCCTCGAGCATTTCTGCGATCCTGTATAAGATCTGACCGCGGTTGTTCGCTGCGCGTTGATTCCATCCACCCAGCGCTGCTCTGGCGGCTACTATTGCTTCCCGGCCATCTTTTCGGGAGGCCATACAGAGGTTAGCGATCTTATTTCCCTTTGCATCCAGTGCCGCAATGGATCTTCCGGATTCCGTGCGTGGAAATTGTCCGCCGATGTACAGTTTATAGGTCTTTAATACCGAAATTCTGTTTTGTGGTTTTTTCATGGTGGAGCATTAAAAAGTAACGTAAGGTGACAAGCCATGCAATCCTCCCTCTCTTCCGTAGCCACTTTCCTTATACCCGCCAAAAGGAGAGGTCGGATCGAACAGGTTGTACGAGTTAGCCCATACGACTCCGGCTTTGAGTCGTTTACTCATGTTAAAGATGCGAGATCCCTTGTCGGTCCATACACCGGCACTGAGTCCGTAGGGCGTGTTGTTGGCTTTTTCGATAACCTCGTCCTCTGTTCTGAACGTAAGGATGGCCAGCACTGGTCCAAAGATCTCTTCTTGGGCCAGCCGACTACTTTGAGCCACTTTAGTAAATAAAGTAGGGCGGCAGTAAAATCCTTTTTTAGGAAGGGTGGCTGTGTTTTCGTAGTGTAGCGACCCTTCTTTTTTTCCCAGCCGAATATAGTAGTTGATCTTCTCCAGTTGTTCGGCCGAGTTGATGGCGCCTATATCGGTGTTCTTGTCCATTGGATCGCCCACTAACAGCGTGGCCATCCGGTCTTTAAGTTTTTGTAGAAAAATGGGCGCGATAGATTCTTGAACATACACTCTCGATCCGGCACAACAAACATGACCCTGATTAAAGAATATTCCATTTACTACTCCCTCTACCGCTTGGTCTATTGGAGCATCACTAAAAATGATATTAGCGGCTTTGCCACCGAGTTCGAGGGTCAGTTTCTTGTTACTGGAGGCTGTCTCTTGTTGTATTAATTTTCCAACCGCGGTCGAGCCCGTAAAAGCAATCTTGTTGATGCCGGGATGACGCACCAGTGCTGCTCCTGTGTTCCCTGCACCGGTGATGATATTGACTACACCGGGTGGCAGGTCGGCTTCTTGGATAATTGAAGCTAATTTGAGCGTGGTGAGCGATGTAGTCTCGGCAGGCTTAAGCACGATTGTATTACCGGTGGCCAGTGCGGGCGCGATCTTCCAGGCCGCCATCAGCAGTGGAAAGTTCCAGGGAGTAATTTGTGCGGCAACTCCTATTGGTTTTGGAGTTCGATTAGGAAAAGCATATTCTAATTTATCGGCCCAGCCGGCATAGTAAAAAAAATGATTACAAGCCATGGGCACATCGAAGTCGCGGCTTTCTCTTATTGGTTTACCGCCATCGAGTGTTTCCATAATGCTTAACTCGCGGGCTTGCTCTTGCATGAGCCTGGCGACCCTGAAAATATATTTACCCCGCTCGGCCGGAGGCATTTTTTTCCAATATTTATCAAAGGCCTTGCGGGCAGCAGTCACCGCTTTTTCTACATCCTTTTCGTTGGCAAGTGCGGCGCGGTATAATTTTTTTTCATTGGCCGGATTGATACTATCGAAGTAACTTCCCCCGGAGGGCTTTTGCCATTTGCCGTCAATAAATAGTTCGTACTGCTCGTCGATGCGTGCAATGGCAGCAGATTCAGGAGCCGGCGCATAGGTCCACCCGGAGCCCGGTCGCAAAGGGCGAATACTCGATTTAGTTTTTTTTGTTGCCATAGTTGATGGGTCTACGCTGAAGTAATTAATCTACACTAAAGTAATTGGCCGACTGGTAGCAGCCCTCTCTCTCTTTTGCGATCTGCATTAATACGTTATTGGCCAGACTGCTTGCCCCAAAGCGAAACCAATGCGGATCCATCCAATCGGCTCCCAACGTTTCATTGAGCATGACCAGATAGTGCAACGCTAGTTTAGAGGTAGAGATTCCCCCGGCGGGTTTCATGCCGATCATGGTTCCGGTCTTGTAATAATGATCGCGAATGGTCTCGAGCATGACCAGTGTTACAGGCAGGGTAGCGGCCGGCTGAATTTTTCCGGTCGATGTCTTTATGAAGTCAGCTCCAGCGGCAATGGCCAACTGGCTGGCTTTTCGTACATCATCGAGCGAGCCCAGCTCGCCCGTCTCCAAGATCACTTTCAACCGTGCGGCGCCACAAGCGGCTTTTACGGAGGCGATCTCGTCAAAGACATAGGCGAATTCTCCTTCCAGAAATTTTCCGCGGCTGATCACCATATCTATTTCATCGGCCCCCTCTTCTACGGCAAACCTTGTATCGGCCAGCTTGATCGATAGGTGGCTTTGTCCTGAGGGGAAGGCGGTAGCTACGGAGGCTACTTTTACCGATGAGCCTTGCAAGGCTTTTTTAGCTGTACGTACGTGAGAGGGATATACGCAAATGGCGGCTACCGTGGGTAAGCCCTCGAAGGCGTCATGTAGATGAAGGGCTTTGTAACATAGCTGTTCCACTTTTCCGACACTGTCCTTTCCTTCGAGGGTGGTCAGGTCTATCATGCGCAGGGTCAGCAAAAGTCCTTGCATCTTGCTGACAGCCTTGATGCTACGCTTGGTAAAACGTGCGGTTCTCTCTTCTACCCCTGTTTGGTCAATGGCAGGACCCGCCAGCATCGAAGGCTTAAAAACAGCAGGCGGAATTTTTTTCATAAGGAGAATTGGTGGCTAAAAATAAAACTAATTAGTTATCATTGTTGCCCGTTTCTGCTAACTTTCCTAAAAATCCAATCATGGCCTTGAACAGATTTCTTTTTGCCCTGCTGCTTTTACTAAGTGGCCCGGCGCTAATGGCGCAAGCCACTTTTCCCGAAAATGGAGTGGCCGACCCTAGGCTGGGTCATTATGCATTTACGCATGCCACCTTGGTAAAAGATGCCGGCACTACGCTGGTCGACGCAACACTAGTTATTAAAGATGGTCGTATCGTAGCCCTGGGTTCCGGAATGCCGGTGCCCGCAGGGGCCGTCGCGATCGATTGTAAAGGGAGATACATCTATCCGTCTTTTATAGATATCTATACCGACTACGGAATGCCCGCTGCAACAACTTCGCGCGGAGGAGGCGGTGGGTTTGATTTTCTGCGTCCCTCGCAGCTCGAATCAACTCAAAAAGGTCCTTATGGGTGGAACCAGGCACTGCGCAGCGATGTACAGGCCCATACTCAATTCTCTGCCGATGAGACCAAGGCAAAGTCAATGCGCGAGTTAGGATTTGGCACGGTGCTGACCCATGTGCGGGATGGAATAGCAAGAGGCACCGGGGTTGCCGTAACCCTGGCCAACGAGAAAGAGAATCTCGTCATCATCAAAGAAAAGGCCTCGGCGCATTACTCTTTCAACAAGGGCAGTTCGCAACAGAGTTATCCCAGCTCCATGATGGGGTCGATCGCGTTGCTCCGTCAAACTTTTCTGGATGCCCAATGGTATAAGACGCAACCTGCCGAGGAAGGCGTTAACCTGACACTTAGATCATGGAACGAAACACAATCGTTGCCACAGGTCTTCGAGGCCGGAGATAAGTGGAATGCGTTGCGTGCCGATCGAATCGGAGATGAATTCGGCGTTCAGTACATCATTAAAGCCGGTCAGACCGAATACCAGCGCGTGGCCGACATGAAGGCTACTAATGCTGCCTTTATTTTGCCACTTAATTTTCCGCTGGCGCAAGATGTCGAAGATCCTGCAGAGGCACGCTTTGTGGCCCTCAATGACATGAAGCATTGGGAGCTGGCGCCCACCCAACCCGCCGCCTTCGAAAAAGCAGGTATCCCTTTTTGTTTATCCACGGCTGATCTAAGCAGCGTTGGCACCTTTGCCCGCAATTTGCAAAAGGCCAGGGAGTATGGTTTAAGTGATGCGGCAGCACTCGAGGCGCTGACTCGTACCCCGGCCAAATTGATGGGCATGGACGATAAGGTCGGAAGCCTGGAGGTTGGTAAACTCGCTAATTTTCTGGTGATGTCCGGACCCTTATTCAACGAAAAGACCCTGCTGTTGCAAAACTGGATACAAGGAATAAAATATACAATACGAGAGGATGCCGCTGCTGCCAATGGGCTCTATCAGCTCACGGTCAACACGGCAACAGGAAAAGAGATCTATCAGCTAGAGATGAAGTCCGTTAGCAGCGCCACCATCTTTGCCAAAGACACGCTACTGTCAAAATTTAGTTTTGATGGCAAGCAGGTCAAGATCGGTTTTGCACCCGCTCCTGTTCGCCAGCGTTCTGCCGGTGGAGCTGACAGCACGCGCAGAAGTTTTGGAGCCGGAGGTCCGGGTGCTCGCTTTATGGGGGGAGCCGCTGACCAACCTTTGCCGGTTTCCGCCACCCGACTTAGTGGAGTTTCCAATGGTACTGAGTGGAATGGGGTTGGAACCGATTCGTTGGGTAATCCGTTAACATGGACGGCTACACTAGTTAAACTGAGCGCGCCTACTCAGGTCGATTCTGCCAAGAAAAAGGAAATGCCACAACTCGGCAAGGTGATCTATCCATTTGTGCCCTTTGGGTGGGAGGAAGGAAGCCAGCCCAAGACCGAGACCTTGCTCATCAAAAATGCAACGGTATGGACCAACGAAAAGGAAGGCGTTCTTAAAGAGACCGATGTGTTACTCAAGGACGGAAAGATCGCGGCCCTAGGAAAAAACCTGTCGTATCCTGATGCCAGGGTCATTGATGGAACAGGCAAGCACCTAACTGCCGGTATCATCGATGAGCATTCCCATATTGCCGCCGCTTCCATCAACGAAGGCGGTCAGTCTGTAACATCCGAGGTGCGTATTGCCGATAACCTCAATCCCGACGACATCAATATTTACAGGCAGTTGAGCGGTGGGGTTACTACCTCTCACATTTTGCACGGTTCTGCCAATACCATTGGTGGGCAGACCCAATTGATCAAATTGCGTTGGGGTGCCGGAGACGAAGGCTTGAAATTCAAAGGCTGGCCGGGGCAAATAAAATTTGCGTTAGGCGAGAACGTAAAGCGTTCCTCTTCGCCGCTGGGAAATAATCGTTACCCTGACACCCGCATGGGCGTAGAGCAGATCTTGGTAGATGCCTTTACCCGCGCCAAAGATTATCAACGCGCTTGGGTCGCTTACGAAATCGAAAAAAAGACGTATGAGGCTGCCAAGAGTAAAAAGGGATTGACCGCGCCGGTGGCACCCCGTCGTGATCTGGAACTCGATGCACTGGTAGAGATCTTAGAGAAGAAAAGATTCATTACCTGTCACTCTTATGTGCAAAGCGAGATCAACGCTGCCATGGAAGTGGCCAACCGCATGGGCTACACCGTCAACACGTTTACCCACATCTTAGAGGGGTACAAAGTGGCCGATAAAATGAAGGAGCACGGTTCTTTCGCCTCTACCTTCTCCGATTGGTGGGCCTACAAGATGGAGGTAGAAGATGCGATCCCTTACAATGCGGCCATCATGCAAAAAGTCGGACTCACTGTTGCCATCAACAGTGATGATGCCGAGATGGCTCGTCGTCTCAATCAAGAAGCGGCCAAGATCGTTAAATACGGAGGCGTTACCGAAGAAGAAGCACTGAAAATGGTCACACTCAATCCAGCCATTATGCTTCATGTCGAAGACAAGGTCGGAAGTCTCCGAGTCGGAAAAGATGCGGACGTAGTGCTGTGGAGCGATCATCCGCTTAGTATCTATGCCAAATCGATCTATACGATCGTGGATGGTACTGTTTACTTCGATCGGGCGCGCGACGAACAGCAACAAAAGCAAGTGGATGCCGAACGGTTACGCTTAGTACGAAAAATGAATGGCGAAAAACGCGCCGGAGCACCCACCGTTCCCGCACAGCCTAGCTACCAGCTGATGCATACCTGCCATGATCATGGGCATAGCCATGGTCTGCTGGTCATTGATAACGATGAAAACCTCAACGACTAAAACTGATTCCCATGCAAAAGATATTCTTATTCATCAGCTTTTCATTTTTTGCCACGATCTCACAGGCGCAAGAGACCGTATTGCCCGCCAAGGAACAGAAAGGTTCTTATTATCTGACCAATGCTACCATTCATGTGGGTAACGGGCAGGTCATTAGCAAAGGAACCATTAAAGTAACCAACGGAAAGATCGAGGCGGTCGGAAATAACATTTCTATATCGGCCGATGTGCCGGTTACCGACCTGCAGGGGCAAGACCTCTATCCAGGTCTGATCTTACCCAATAGTAGTTTGGGTTTGGTAGAGATCAGTGCTGTTCGTGCCACCCAAGATGTCAGAGAGATCGGTGAGCTCAATCCCAGCGTTCGCTCCATCGTGGCCTACAACTCCGATTCAAAAGTCATCAATACGCTCCGATCTAATGGCATTTTGTTAGCTAATGTGGTACCCCAGGGAAATTTTGTGGCAGGTAGCTCCACCGTGGTGCAGTTAGATGCCTGGAATTGGGAAGATGCAGCGTATAGCACCGATGCGGGTATGCATGTGTACATGCCTTCGTTGTTGCCACGTCCGGCCTTTGGGGGCAGGGGTGGTGGTTTTGGCGGAATGGGCGGTGGCCAGGGCGGTACCGATCCTGTAAAAGAGGGATTGGAAAAGATCGAGGGGCTCAAGACTTTTTTCAGAGAGGCGCAGATCTATCACCAGCTTACGGCTCCTGAAAGAACGAATCTGAAGTTCGAAGCCGTCCGCGCTTTATTCAATAAGAAACAACGCCTGTATGTACACGCCAATACGGCCAGGCAGATCTTAGTAGCGCTCGACTTTGTAAAAGAGTTTGGGTTTGATATGGTGATCGTAGGGGGTAGTGAAAGTTATCAAGTGGCCGACCTGCTACGGGAGCATAAGGTGTCTGTTATTTTACAGCAACCCCATAGTTTGCCTACGGCTACCGACGACGATGTAGATCAACCCTACAAGACCGCAGCACAATTGCAAAAAGCCGGTGTATTATTTGCTATATCAGACGATGATTCACAGACCAGGGGTCGTAATCTCGCCTTTAACGCCGGAACGGCAGCAGCATATGGACTAGGAAAAGAGGAGGCGCTTGCTGCCATCACTCTCAATGCGGCTCGCATTATGGGGGTAGCCGACAAGACCGGAAGCATCGAAGTTGGAAAAGATGCCAATATAGTGGTTAGTAATGGGGACTTGCTCGATATGCGCAGTAGCAATGTAACATCCGCTTATATTCAAGGTCGCAAGATCGATCTGACCGATAAGCACAAGCTGCTTAACGAGCGGTTCGAACAGAAATACGAGATCAAGGGAAAGAAGGGATTCTGATCGCTACTCCCGACCGTGGCATTGCTTGTATTTCTTGCCGCTTCCGCACGGGCAAGGGTCGTTACGACCAATGCGTGGCCCTGCTGAAACAGGTATGGCCTTGTCGTTCTCATTTGCGGCATAGTCCTGACCAGCACGATCAATCTCTTCCTTGTTGGCTCTCATACGACTCATATCCGTGCGTTGTTCTCTGCCTTCTCGTAACGGGGCCTCAGTGGCCTGCACAGGAAGTGATGCATGACATAAGAAGTCTACGATATTTTTATTGAGCTCAGCCGTCATGTTGCGGAACAACTGGTAAGCTTCCATTTTATAGATGACCAGCGGATCTTTTTGCTCCAAATAAGCGGTCTGTACGCTTTGCTTTAGGTCATCCATGGCGCGCAGATGCTCTTTCCATGCCTCGTCAATGACGGCCAGTGTGATCGTTTTTTCGAGTGACTGCCCCAGTTCGCCTCCTTCGCTTTGAATATTTTTATTCAGGTTGACCAGTACGTTATAGCCTTTGCGCCCATCGGTAAAAGGCACTACCACGTTCTCAATCTGCTGGCCTTGTGTAAGTCGGATGTTTTTGAAGACCGGAACGGATTGTTGTTGTAGCGCCTTTTTATGTTCCGTGTAGCGTCGGCTTGCTTCGCGATATAGTTGATCGGCAACTTTACCGGCATCTTCTTTTGAAAAACTATGACTGCTTATGGAGGTTTCCAGGCCAAAATTCAAAATGCAGGCCATCTTGAAGCCCTCGTAGTCATCCTGCTCACGGAACGAGCCTACCAATCCTTCGGCCACCGTGGCAAATGCAGTATCGATATCTAAGGCAAGTCTTTCTCCAAAAAGGGCATGATTGCGTCTTTTGTACACTGCATTGCGCTGCATGTTCATCACGTCATCATATTCCAGCAGGCGTTTGCGTATGCCAAAGTTGTTTTCCTCTACTTTCTTTTGCGCGCGCTGGATGCTATTGCTGATCATGCTGTGCTGAATAACATCCCCTTCTTGATAACCCAGCTTATCCATTAGTCCGGCAATTCGCTCACTGCCGAACATGCGCATCAGATCATCTTCGAGCGATACATAGAATTGACTGCTGCCCGGATCGCCCTGACGACCGGCGCGGCCACGCAACTGCCTGTCTACGCGACGGCTTTCGTGGCGCTCCGTTCCAATAATGGCCAATCCACCTGCTTCTTTAACGCCGGGCCCCAGTTTGATGTCGGTACCACGGCCGGCCATGTTGGTGGCAATGGTTACGGCACCGGCCAGCCCCGCTTCGGTAACCACTTGTGCTTCGCGGGCATGCTGCTTGGCGTTTAGTACGTTGTGGGGGATCTTTTTTTGTTGCAGCATTCTGCTGAGCAACTCACTCACCTCTACAGAGGTGGTACCCACCAGGCAAGGCCTTCCGGCCGCGCGCAGCATTTCGATCTCGTCAATTACGGCTTTATATTTTTCTCGCTTTGTTTTATAAACAAGGTCATCGCGGTCCTGACGCACCATGGTAAGATGCGTAGGAATGCTTACGACATCCAATTTATAAATGCTCCAAAGTTCTGCTGCTTCTGTTTCTGCCGTACCGGTCATGCCACCTAGCTTATGATACATCCTGAAATAGTTCTGCAGGGTAATCGTAGCGTAGGTTTGCGTGGCAGCTTCGATCTTTACGTTCTCTTTGGCCTCCAGTGCTTGGTGCAGGCCATCGCTATAGCGGCGACCTTCCATAATACGACCGGTTTGCTCATCAACAATCTTGATGGCGCCGTCGATGATCACGTACTCCACATCTTTGGCAAAAAGGGTGTAGGCTTTAAGCAACTGTTGCACTGTATGAATGCGGTCGGCCTTTTGTGAGTACTCATTGAGCAACGCTTCTTTTTGTTGCAGCAACTCTTCGGTCGCGGCTCCGCTTTTTTCTACTTCGGCCAACTTAACGCCAATATCGGGCAGTACAAAGAATTCAGGATCCTCTCCACTGCGCGTAATGGCTGCGAGCCCCTTGTCGCTAAGCTCTACCGAGTTATTCTTTTCGTCGATATGAAATAACAGATCCTCGTCGACCAGGTGCATCAGTCGCTGTTGGTCTTGTAAGTAATAGTTTTCGGCCTTTTGCATCTTGACCCTAATGCCGGGTTCGCTCAGGTATTTTATGACAGGGCCGTACTTGGGCAATCCACGGTGAGCCCTGTATAAGAAGAGACCCCCTTCTTTTGGATCGTCCTTGCCTTCCGCAATCAATCGCTTGGCCTCGTTCAGGCAATTACGAACGATCTTCTCTTGTTCAACGACCAGTTGTTGAACACGTGGCTTGTGAATATGATATTGTTGATCTTCTCCCCTGGGAACAGGACCAGAGATGATCAGAGGGGTTCTGGCATCATCGATCAGTACCGAGTCTACCTCGTCGACCATGGCAAAATGATGCTTGCGCTGCACCATCTCTTGCGGGTTGTGCACCATATTGTCGCGCAGGTAATCGAAGCCAAACTCATTGTTGGTGCCATAGGTAATGTCGGCCAGATAAGCTTTTCTTCTCTCTTCGCTGTTGGGTTGATGCTTGTCGATACAATCAACGGAAATGCCCAGCCATTCAAATAGTGTTCCATTCCATTCCTGGTCACGACGCGCCAGGTAATCATTGACCGTTACCAAGTGGACACCTTCGCCGGGCAAGGCATTCAGATAGGCCGGAAGGGTAGAGACCAAGGTCTTTCCCTCTCCTGTGGCCATTTCAGAGATCTTTCCCTGATGTAGAACGATACCTCCTATCAATTGCACATCGTAGTGCACCATATTCCAGGTCACGGGAGCTCCCGCAGCAGTCCAGCTATTTTGGTAGATAGCTTTGTCGCCCTCTATGGAAATGTAATTTCTTTTTACGCTCAGGTCTCTGTCTAGGTCTGTGGCATTCGAAACAAGGGTGGGGTTTTCTTTAAAACGTCGAGCTGCTTCTTTTACCACCGCAAAGGCCTCTGGCAACAGCTCGTTGAGGATCTGCTCAATTTGCTGATTCCTTTCTTTTCTAAGTTGGTCTACTTCTTGGTAAATGGCATCCTTGCCCATCAGATCTTCCACTGGAAGTTGATCTGCGGCAAGGCTTTTTTCGGCGATATCCCGATCAATCGCTTGCAAGTGTTCTTTGATCCGGTTTCTAAATTCTGAGGTTTTTGCTCTCAGTTCATCATGGCTCAATTGTTGAAAACGAGCAAAGAACTGATTGATCTGGCCCACTAGGGGCTCAATTTTGCGCACGTCCTTCTCCGACTTGCTGCCGCCGAATATTTTTGACAGGTAACCTAGCATAAGTGCGCAAAGATAAGCCAAAAAAAACCCATAACTTTGCCCCCCAAATAAGCACTCATGGCAGGTCAGTTAAAGGAGGTTAGAAACCGTATCAAGTCGGTACAGAGCACCCAGCAGATTACCAAGGCAATGAAGATGGTCAGTGCCGCCAAGCTCAGACGCGCTCAAGACGCCATTGTTCAAATGAGGCCCTACGCGCAGAAGCTGCAAGATATGCTCAGTAACATTGTGAGTAACAGCGAAGCCGGAGCCGAAATGGCCCTAGCCGCCGAGCGCCCTGTCGAAAAAGTGCTTTTGATCGTCATCAGCAGTGATCGTGGTCTGGCGGGCGCCTTCAATGCCAACGTCATCAAATTGGCCAAGGCCACCATCGCCGAAAAATATGCTGTTCCTTTCAGTAAGGGCAATGTGACCATCTGGAACATTGGTAAGAAGGCCTACGAGAATTTGAGTAAGGGGGCCTATAAGACCGACGCCCGGTTCAAGGATATTTTCTTGCAGTTGAGTTTTGAGAAAGTACAAGAGGCTGCTGCTGCTGCCATGACCTCATTTCTAAACAAGGAATTCGACGTCGTGGAGATCGTATACAGCCAGTTCAAAAATGCCGCAACTCAGCGTTTCGTCGTGGAGAGGTACTTGCCAATCCCCCGGGTAGAGAAAAAAGAAGGGATGGTACAATCTGATTTTATCTACGATCCCGACAAAAGCGTTTTGGTGGCCGAACTGATGCCCAAGATCCTCAATACTCAACTCTTTAAGGCTGTACTTGATTCCAATGCCTCTGAGCACGGTGCCCGTATGACCGCCATGGACAAAGCCAGTGAGAATGCGAATGAGATGCTGCGCAGCCTCAAGATCTCTTATAACCGCGCTCGTCAGGCCACCATCACCACCGAGCTGACTGAGATTGTAAGTGGTGCCGCCGCCCTGCAGGGTTAGGCCATTTCGGGTCCATGACGCTCCGGGTGTGAAAAACTTTTAGCGACCGGTACGCAGTAATTAGTATTTTGTTGAACTTATTATAATTATGCCTGACGTTTCTTCCATCGTTCCACATATCGAAGCGCTGATCTTTGCCAGCGATAAGCCTCTTTCTACCGCAGAGCTTACTGACCTTGTCAACAATGCACTGGGTTTTCTCGAAGATCGGGTGGCTTTGGAGCAAACCGAGGCCGCTTTACAGGCGATCAAAGAAAAGTATGCCAGTGAATTTTACTCTTTCGAGGTGGTGCAAAGCGGTGGAGGGTGGCAGTTTCTTACCAAAAAAGAGTTTCATAAGACCATCGCTCAGCTCAATGGCGATAAGTTTTTAAAGCGTCTTTCTCCCGCTTCGTTAGAGACGTTGGCCATTATTGCCTACAAGCAGCCGGTAACCAAGGGAGAGATCGAATCCATTCGGGGCGTAAGCTCGGACTATGCCGTTCAGAAGTTGTTGGAAAAGGAGCTGATCGTAATTGCAGGGCGAAACGAAAAGCTGCCCGGCCATCCACTTGTATACGCTACCTCTCGCAATTTTATGGACTACTTTGGCATCAATTCCTCCGACGATCTTCCGACTATCAAAGAGGTGTTGGCAGAGCAGCTTGTAGAGCCAACCGCTATCAAAGACGCCCTTCCCGAGCAAGAGGCCTGATCTTATTATCTTCGTTCCATGTCCGTCTCCAGAGAAGAGCTGATTCACGCTGCAACCACCTTTGGCACTCCCTTGTATGTATACCATGCCGAGTCTATTGCCGATCAGTATCAAAAATTAGCGAATGCCTTTTCTACGCTAAACGCTCGTTTTTTTTATGCGGCCAAGGCATTGACCAATATCTCCATCCTGAGGCATGTTCGTTCCATAGGCTGCTCCATTGATTGCAGTTCTGTCAATGAGGTTAAGCTTGCCATTCACGCCGGCTTTACCCCCGGACAGATACTTTACACATCGAATAGTGTATCGTTTGCCGAGATCCAAGAGGTAGTATCGTTGGGGGTATCTGTTACTATCGACAGTTTATCCAACCTGGAGAAATTTGCTGCGGCCTACGGAGGTAGTTATCCAGTAGGAGTGAGAATCCGGCCCAATATAATGGCGGGAGGCAATACCAAGATATCTACCGGTCATGCAGGTAGTAAGTTTGGTATTCCAATAGAGCAGGTCGGATCTTTACAAGAATTGGTAGAGGTACATAAGTTGAATTTACAAACGCTGCATATTCATACCGGTAGTGAGATCTCGGAGGCATCGGTTTTTGCAAAGGGTGTTCAACTGTTGCTGGAACTTGCCGATCTTTTTCCGACGGTATCGATAATAGACCTGGGGGGAGGATTCAAGGTGCCGTACAGGCCTGACGAAAAAGAGACCGATCTGGATGCCATTGCAGAGGAGGTTCGAAAGGCCTTTGCTTTTTTCAGGGAAAAGACCGGAAGACAGCTCCAGGTCTGGTTCGAGCCAGGTAAATACTTGGTTGCGCAAGCGGGTTATCTGCTAGCTTCGGTAACCGTCGTAAAGCCTACCGATACAATCTGCTTCGTCGGGGTCAACAGCGGATTGAATCATTTGATTCGTCCTATGTTCTATGAAGCGTATCACCACATTAGTAATCTCACGCATCCGAAGGGCGAGCCATACCCCTATCAAATAACCGGCAATATCTGCGAGACCGACGATTTTGCCCTCGCCCGCATGCTCCCTGAAGTACGCGAAGGCGACCTGTTGGCATTTCACAATGCGGGTGCCTATGGTTTTGAGATGGCCTCCTCTTATAACGCAAGGGTTCGACCTGCCGAGGTATTGTACACGAACGGCCAGCCGCAATTGATAAGAAGAAGAGAGACTTTAGATGACCTCCTGGCACAACAAATAATTGTATAGCGTGCAAAATGAATTTTTAAAAATCGCCAACGATCCGTTACGGTTTCGTTTTTACATGCTGTTAAAGTTGCCCGCTGCCTTTTTATCGGGGTTGCGTGTTAAAAAAGCTACGTACCAGGAGACGATCGTTTGCATCTCGCTGCATTGGCTCTCACAAAATCCCTTCCGCTCCATTTATTTCGCATCGATGGCCATGGCAGCAGAAATGAGTACCGGCCTTCTCGCTATGGCTCGCATCTATAAAAAAACGCCCGCTATTTCTATGTTGGTCGTCTCTATGGAAGCCCAGTTTTTTAAAAAGGCTACCGGCACCATTCATTTTAGTTGCCAAGACGGGTCTTTATTTGAGGATGCCATTCAACAGGCAATGGAGAGCGGCGAATCAACAACACTAAAAGCTATCGCCAACGGCACTAACAAGCAGGGTGAGTTGGTGGCACAATTTGTCTTTACCTGGTCTTTTAAGAGAAAATAGTAAGTAACTTACTGGTATTAAAAGTAAGTGTGATGAAGATCAGTTTTCATGGAGCAGCCCGTACCGTTACAGGATCAAAGCATCTAATTGAATTACCCGATCGGAGAAAGGTCCTGCTAGATTGTGGATTGTTTCAGGGCATGGGAAAGGATACCGATCGGCTTAACAGACAATTTGGTTTCGATCCTGCCTCCGTAGACGTATTGTTGCTTAGTCATGCCCACATTGACCATTGTGGCCTCATACCCCGGTTAGTGAAAGAGGGTTTCAGGGGAAAGATCTGGTGCACCCCGGCGACTCGAGCTCTGGCAGAAGTATTGCTGCAAGATTCTGCCAAGATCCAAGAAGATGAGATCCGCTATGTAAATAAGCGAAGAAAAACGCAAGGGTTACCCTTGCTAAAGCCCCTTTATACCATAGAGGAAGCCAGCGCTTGCTCTGTTCTATTTGAGGTCGCTGCATATGACAACTGGGTAGAGGTTCTTCCTGGCATTCTTGTACAGTTCACCGATACCGGTCATATAATAGGGAGTGCGGCCGTACATCTTCGTTATAAAGAGGTCGGAGGCGAACGGCAGCTGACCTTTAGTGGTGATGTGGGACGCTATGGGGATGCTATTCTTCGCTCGCCCGCCACCTTCTCGCAGGCAGATGTACTAATAGTGGAGTCTACCTATGGAAACTCACTGCATCCGCTGCACGTGACCACCCCCGACCTATTGCTGAAGCACATCGAAGAAACCTGTTTACAGCGTAAGGGAAAGCTTGTTATTGCTGCATTTAGCGTAGGCAGAACCCAAGAGTTACTCTATTTTTTGAATCAGCTGGAGTTAGAGAACCGGTTACCGGCAGTGCCTGTTTATCTCGATAGTCCCCTCAGTGTACAGGCTACGGAGATCGTAAAAAGTTTTCCCTCGAACTTCAACAAGGTCATTCAAGATGTAATGCGTAGTGATGCTGATCCATTTGGGTTTCCACAATTAAAATACGTTCGCACCGTGGAGCAATCCAAGCAGCTCAATTTTGAAAATGGTCCTATGGTCATCATCGCTGCCAGCGGAATGGCCGATGCCGGCAGAGTCAAGCATCATGTTAGTAATGCCGTAGAAAACAGCAGGAATCGGATCTTATTTACAGGATATTGCGAACCCCGATCGCTAGGCGGGCGGTTACTCAGTGGCCAAAAGGAGGTCAGTATTTATGGGGTAATGCACGAGGTACACGCTTCGGTTGAACAGATCCGAAGCATGAGTGCGCATGGGGACTATGACGACCTATGCCAGTGGTTATCCTGCCAGCAGCCCGACCGGGTCAGGGCCCTTTTTTTGGTTCACGGTAATTACGAGGTGCAACTGGATTTTAAGAGCAGGTTGCTGAATAAGGGGTTTCCTTCCGTTTCCGTTCCTGATATGCACGACACGGTAGAGCTGTTGTAACCACCCCATTTAAAAAAGGAAAACCTGCGATTTGACGAAAGGAACTCTCGGCAAGTCGCAGGTTTTTTACGTTGAATTTTAGGATAAAGCGCTGGTTAATGGAAAGGGCCCCTTTGTGTTTTATAAATCAAAGGTTATTAGAATTATTTTGTATATTAGTGTTTTAGGTTAGGTTATTGGTTCAGTTACGAGTTATTTCCTTTATTTTTGAGTAAAGCAGTTTTGACTTCGATAGGTTATTACCTAATTTAAATAGTTGATAATCAGCATAATTTTTATTTTTTGCGATTTTTTTCCATCATACTGATACTATTTTGTCCCTATTTTCTGATTGCGCAGAACTTTTCAGATTCCCTGATTACATTAAAAAAATCAAAGTTCTTTACCGACTTGGCCAAAAAAAAGGGGGGCATTTCAAGCCTGCAAGTAGAGGGCAGGGCGCAGTATCTGCAGATGAGCCCTTATTTAAAGGAATACCCGGTTGAATATCTTCCCACACCGGAGGGTCTTTTTTTGCATTTGGGAAGAAGCGGGCGAATCTACCGGATGGAGGACAGGGGCGATTCTCTCCTTTATTTTGTTCGTCTGGACAGAACGGTCAACTACAATTATAATATCGGCTCCTTTTTATTTTATTCCCATGGTGAAATTCTTGAGATAGGTGGCTATGGTTTTTGGAAGTCCAACGGGCTGCTCCGGCGATACAACCCCAAGGACAAGGAATGGGATATTGTGCCCACCAACCGGGAGGTGCATGTTCCGGTAGCGGCCTCTTGGCGACAAGGCGCATGGGTTGACCCTAACGGGGATCATGTATATGTACCCTACGAGCAGATCGTCAATGATGGGCTGATTTCAGGTAGTGAATTTAGTCAGCACAATAGCACGGATTTTTATCGCCTGGAAACTAAAGGTAAGGTGTGGGAGAAGCTCGGTGTTACTACCGATAAGGCCTTTGAGATTATTCGGGCTTCCAATTGGACTTGCTTTCCTTCGGACCGGGGTCTCTATTTAGGCTTTACCAAGGGCATCTATCACTTCGATTTTTTAAGTAATCAGATCTCCTTTAATCCCGATCCCGGTTTTGTACAAAGCTTGATGAGGATACAAAGCAGTCAGCATTGCTATTATCACAGGGGATGGATCTATGCATTTAATCCCACCACTTACCAATACGATTCGATGCGCTTTGACACTAAAAATTTCGTGCTTACCAAGGATCGAATTTGGAAAAAACCTTTCCCATACGTGGCTGCAGGGTTCGGTCTGTTTGCCTTGGTTGTTGTGGGTGGGTTGCTGGCCTTTCGTTTTGCCAAACGAAAGCGAGCACTCCCATCACCCTCGCTGGTGGGCGTAGCAGCTGCGCCGCGGCCATTCACCGAGGTAGAGCAAGCCTTGTTATCGTTGCTGTTGAATCGTTCTGAAAATGGGCAGACGGCCAACATCGGAGATATTAACTACGTACTGGGCATCAAGGATAAGTCGCCTGGAATGCAAAAAAAGGTTCGAAGTGATGTTATTTCCAGCCTCAATGAAAAGTTCGCCTTTGTGACTCATAGCAAGGAGCCCTTGGTTCAAAGTGTTCGTAGCGAGTTCGATAAGCGCTATTTTGAGTATTTGATCAACGCTGACTTTCGTGACGACCTGAAGAGAATGCTGGTCTGATCGGTGAAAAATCATTAAATTTGCGTCCCCTAACAGGGAATGCCGGGGTAGCTCAGCTGGTTAGAGCATCGGATTCATAACCCGAAGGTCGGCAGTTCAAGTCTGCTCTCCGGTACTCGTTTTAAAGTAATCTGAAAGGCCCTGGATCTCGATCCGGGGCCTTTAACTTTTCTCTGCAACTGCTGCGACTTACTTTTAGCCTTTGCACTCTCAAGGGATATCTAAAGAAAGGAGCAT
>CANGTM010000011.1 GCA_947456825.1 Chitinophagaceae bacterium | reverse complement strand
GGGCTTGATAGTTTGGATTTTGTAGGAGAAAAGCAGTTGGAGAGGAGTTTAGGCTAAGTGTATTTGTCAAATACGCTAAGGGGGTAGTAGTCGGATTCCACCCCGGGGCACACCCTGGAGTGACTGTTTGTCCTCGTTGGGAGGTGCTTGTTCCCGGGCAGGGCGGCGGGGCACCGCCTCCGGTGTTGCCACCGCCTCCGGTTCCAACCGAGGACCCAGCGCCTGGACCACCTGTACTGCCAGACCCACTACCCCCCGCTATCCATGTCGTCCAGCAATATGTAAATGGACCTGAGTTGGTACACTCATCGCAATTATCACAAGTGCCATCTGATTTGCACTGTCCACGAGGATATGGGCAGTCTTGCCAGGTAACAATTACATTTTGACAAATTTGTACGGTAGTATAATCGTTGCCCCTGTTTCCGGGGGTAGGATTAGTTAGTTTAATTCTTAACGGGGTAAGATTATTGTGTTTAAAAATACTGGTATCGGTTATGTTAAATTCCGTATACCCAAAGACAGCTTTATCAAGCACCATAAAAAAGATGGCATGGTATTCTGCACTGTCACTTACGCTATTGAGACTATTTTGCCGTTGAGCATACTGCCAATCACACCTATAGCCAAAACTGGTGTCACTGGCAGTAGTATTTATGATCATAGAGGCATTGACAAACTGCTGGGAATCACGCACAAAGGGAATGTAGTAACTGGTGACTGACGAATCGGACTCACCCCGACCGGACTTATTTCCTTTTCGTTGTAATACGATCATCTTATCCCAACGCGGGTAGCCGATCTGTTCTACTGTTTTTTCTACGAATTTATTTTTTTGATGTTGGCGGATCAGGTAGTCGACCAACACCTTTTCATCACCGTTTTGCGTTCGATTGCCAGTAAAGAACCTTTTTTCAATTTGGCCGGGCTCTTTTTCAGCAGTGGCCAGCTGGTCTTTCTTGGTACACATGATCAGGCTACAGCCCAAAAATATAAACGCAACAAGGCGTTTTGATAATCCGTCATAGCTCATGGTGCAATCAGTTTAGTGAAAGAACAGTGAGTCGGTCTTGTTCACTAAAGCTGGCACATTCTTGTTTGATCTATTGTAGAATAAACTGGATTCTCATTTAGTTTTTGCGTGAATTTGTTATAGAAAAAGTATTGGTGGCTTGTAGACTGCTCACCGGAAAATACGATGTAGGTTAGTAGTTTTACGAGTTGTCTACTGTTTTCTTTTTCAATCTTCGGTAATAAGCGAAATAGGTGGTAAGGGCTTTAGCTGATGAAAGTCAGTAGTTCTTCAAAACATGAGTTAGATAATCGTCCTATCTCCGGTACTCGTTTTAAAGTAATCTGAAGGGCCCTGGATCTCGATCCGGGGCCTTTAACTTTTCTCTGCAACTGCTGCGACTTACTTTTAGCCTTTGCACTCTCAAGGGATATCTAAAGAAAGGAGCATCCAAATGGAACAGGAGGTGTGTCCTGAGTTTCCCATGGCTTTCGATAAGGGTTTAAATCCGATCCTGTAGTAAAAACTTACCGCATTCGAAAATTCCGGCATGCTTTCCAGATATAATTTTTTATAGCCCAGTTCTTTTGCTGATTGTATGCTACTTTCCATCAATTGTCTTCCGATCCCTTTTCCACGTGCAGCGGGGGTAAGATAGAATTTTACGAGTTCGGCCGTTTTTGCCGGCAAGCCCTCTGTGGGATATATCCCGCAGCAGCCAACGATTTGATGCTCCCATTCGGCGACCCATAATCGGGCGCCAGTATGAGTAAAGAGGTCGAACAGATGATCCGTTGTTGGGTCACTATACACAGTTCCATCCTTGGGGGCCTTATGCTCTTCGAATACCCTCCTTATAATGGAGGCTAAGTGAGCTTCATCACTCTTTTTTACTTCTCTAATAGATAATGTGAGATGCATGGAACTCAAAGTTACTATATATGCCTTTCCGTTATGACCTTATACGTGTTGCGCTGTTATAAAGCCATTAGCCGGCAAATAGAGTCCTATCAGTCGGCAACGGGCGATCAGCGCGCTCTCATTGATCCCCTTTATTAAATAATAGACGAAGATTTGGACGTGGCCGATCATGGTCATTGTAACGCCATTTTAAGACTGGTACGTTTGCCTATAAAATTTTACATTATGAAGTTCCAGTACGTTTTCATTGCTCTATTTTCAGCCGCATCGCTTCTCTCTTGCGACAAGGACGATACGCCTCAGCCCACCGCTTCGGTCAATGTGATCCATGCATCTCCCGATGCCCCGGGCGTAGATCTGTTGGTGGATAATCTTAAGGTAAACACGGCTGCTCTTAACTATCCGGATGCCACCGGCTATGTAAAAGTTGTTGCAGGTACCCGCAATATCAAGGTTAATGCTACCGGTACCAATAATTCGGTGATTAACGCAAACCTGACCTTTATGGCCGATAGGTTCTATTCGGTGTATGCATATAACCTTTTGGCTTCCATTGGAGCTATTGTAGTAGAGGATAACCTTGCCTTGCCCGCAGCCGGTCAAGCCCATATTCGCTTTTTTCATCTTTCACCCAATGCTCCCAGCGTAACGGTTGGTACGCTGTCGGGAACAACGTTTACTCCGGTCTTCTCTAACCGTAGTTTTGAGACACAAACCACGGCCACTGCCAATCAAAACTTTACTCCGGTTGCAGCGGGTACCTATACGTTTGATGTTCGGGCAAATGGCAGTTCTGTGCTCAATCTTCCGAATATTGTCTTACAGGCAGGTAAGATCTATACGGTCTTCGCTAGAGGGTTGGTGGCTGGCGCCGGAACACAAGCGCTCGGTGCTCAAATCGTGACGCATAATTAACCATCGGGAGTATTCTATTTGCGATCGTCGGGTAAGATCTATGAACGTCCCTACATCAGGATTTGGAAAGATAGCGGGTCTCGATAATATCAATATGATGCAAAATATGTCCGTAAATAATAAAGCAGAGCGCATTTGCGCTAATCGAAGATCCGTTAGCCACTCCCTTGCACGCTAGTTCTGCAGTGGAGAGTTGTGCAATAAAGCGGTCGGTGCTCTGTCGCAACAATAGCCACTCCTCGGTCAACTCGCCCAGCGTTCGGTGACTGGCCGGGGCGTGTTTGGCAAAGCTGTTTTCATCGAATCCCGGTAAGGGTTGACGATCGCCCCGTACGATCCAAAGTAAGCGGTAAACAAAAACGCGCTCTACATCCAGTAGGTGTTGCAGCACTTGGTTGAGGCTCCACTTATCGGGCGCATAGGCGTATGTACCCATTTCGTTCGTAAGGGAGCTAAAGAAAGTGGTGATCGTATGGTTGTAAAAAGCGGGCAAGGCGGTCGCCTCCTCTGGGGTGGTTAGATCAATGTAGTGCTTGTAAAAAGGGTCGTATTGATCGATATGAGGTCTGCCCATAGCAGCAAAGGTAGGTTCCATTAAAACAAAATCGGCGGGTTCTCAAAATTTCGGCTATTTTACGAGCGCTACGAATCAACCTTTTATTACTAACTACGGACTGCTTGAAAAAGATTAGAAAAAACCTCACCTTTTGGGTGTTGCTCGCCATTTTTGCAGGGATCCTACTTGGACATTTTTCTCCCTCCACGGCTATTGCGATGCAGCCGCTCGGAAAGTATTTCATCGACATTGTAAAGCTCTTTATCAACCCGATTATCATCGTAACGATCATTACCGGTATATGCGGTATGGAGAGCATGAAGAAAGTGGGGCGTATAGGGGGTAAGGCCCTACTATATTTTGAAGTGGTAACAACATTGGCACTCATCATTGGTGTCGCTGTTGCTTATGTTGTCAAGCCGGGAGCTGGCATAGATGCGTCCGGGATCAATGTTGCCGACGTTTCAAAATACCGAAACGACAGCGCGATCTCTATGATGTCCTTTTTTCGGGATAATAGCACCATCCAATTTCTGTTGGGTTCGATCGTAGCGGGTATTCTGCTGAGCCGTTCAGCCTATAAGGCGGCCGTGCTTGCACAAGTTCAATGGGCGGCAAAGTATCTTTTTATGGCCCTGGGATGGGTCATGAAGCTCTCTCCGATCGGGGCCTTTGGGGGTATGGCATTCACCATTGGAAAGTACGGACTTGCCGCGCTGCTTCCCTTAGGAAAGTTGATGCTCTGTGTTTATATCACGATGTTCTTGTTCATCATCTTAGTGTTGGGTACGGTATTGCGCTATTACCAGATCAGCATCTGGAAATTTCTTCGCTACCTGCGAGATGAGCTACTCATTGTTTTGGGTACGTCCTCTTCTGAGGCCGCGTTGCCTGCCCTGATGAATAAACTAGAGAAAATGGGCTGTCATCGTTCTGTGGTAGGACTGGTGGTCCCCACGGGTTATTCCTTTAATTTAGACGGCACGTCTATTTACTTATCGATGGCCATCATCTTTTTGGCGCAAGTGTTCAATGTGCAGCTAACCTGGGAACAGATCATCACTATCGTTGGAGTGCTCATGGTAACTTCAAAGGGCGCTGCAGGGGTTACAGGAAGTGGATTTATTATTCTGGCCTCCACATTGGCTGCGGTCAAGGTAATTCCGGTGCAAGGGCTTGCGTTACTTTTGGGCGTCGATCGATTTATGTCGGAGGCTCGTGCCATTACCAACTTTATTGGAAACGGGGTAGCTACTGTTTTTCTATCCAATCACGAATCGCTATTCGATCGTTCACTTATGGAGGAACGGTTCAAGGAGCGGCTGCCATAAGGCATACCCCTTTTTGTTCATATGCAGGCTGTCGGCCGTAAAGATCTCACTGCGAATGTTGCCATCAGCAGCAAGCATTGGCGTGTAAATATCCAAAAAAGAACACTGGGGTTGTAGGGCTAGAAATGCTTTGATCTTCTGGTTGCCCTCTTGCATGGCGGGCAGGTATTTTCTTCGGCTGGGGCTTGGTTTCATGGACAGGTACAAAATGGGAGTGTGCGGCAGCTTTGTGCGGATCATCGCAAAAAGCGTTGTAAAGCGCTGTAATACCGTATCGGCTGTCACCTGCTCACTCGAGGCCAGATCATTCTCGCCGCAATAGATCACTATTTGTTTGGGTCTGTAGCGAAAGATGACTTCGTTGGCATATAAGATCAGATGCGTCAACGATGATCCGCCAAAGGCGCGATTTAAAATGGTGTGTCCGGGAAAATAATCTTGTACATCCTTCCAATATGTAAAAGAAGAGCTGCCTATAAACAGAATAGGATTGCTAGGAGGCGCGTGTTCGGCATCCGCTTTTTCAAATTGTCTGATCTCGTTGATAAAGGGTTGCCCCGAGAGGCCATAACTAATGAGTAAAAAGTAAAACGCAATTCCTGTTCTTATTTTCATTCGCATACCAAACGGTTAGTTGACAATAACTTTTCCACTGGTTAGTTTGTTGCCAGACGCATCGCCTACCACCACAACATAAAGGCCGGCTGCAGCCGAAGGTAGTTCGATCGGCAGTAGCGTATAGGCTCCCGAAATGGTAAAGCGTTGTTGAAAGACCAGTGCGCCCTTCGTATCGTAAATATTTATTTGTCTTGATGTCGTTCCGCTTTGTCCGTAGTAATAGGCAAGGTTAAATGAACCATCGTTCGGCGAAGGGTAGATAAAGAGTTTATCCGAGGGCGTAGCACTAATACTGACTATGGGAGATGCCCCACTGCAAAGTAAGCCGCTGGGCCAGGCTTCCGTTATAAAAACTTGATAAGTACCCATATTAGCCACTGTAACGTTGACCGAATTTCCGGAGAGTGTGGAGGAGGGTTGACCAGTAAAGTTCCATTGAGTAGCGATGACTCCACCCGTACTAGACGAGGGCGTAGCCGTCAGCGTAGTGGTTTGCCCGGGGAGTAAAGTGGTGAGTGGTTGTGCGCTTAACCCAACGGTAGGGATGGCTCTCACCAGTAGTGTGGTTGGCGTAGAGGCTATGGGTGATGGGCAGGTAGTAGTAGAGACCAAGCAGCGATACCGATTATTGTTCATGGAACTGGTGGTGGTAGCCAGCGAGAGCGAAAAAGAGGTGGCGCCGGAGATATCGTTCCAACTGGTTCCTCCGTTGGTGCTTAGTTGCCATTGGAAGATAGCGGGAGGAACGCTGTTAACGGCAATACCAAAGCTGGCCGGAGTACGTTCGCATACTTCTGCTTGGAGGGGCGAGCGTGTGATAGTTGCGGGGGCATGCACCGTCAGTGTTGCAGCAGTGGAGTTGATACCACTGCCACAGGTTCCGGTTACTACACAGCGGTACTGATTGCCCGAAAAACTGAGGGCACTGTTTGTTATGGAAAGACTATTGGTGGTTGTGCCGTTATAGTTAGCGCCATTGAGCAGGTTGGTAAACCCGGTTCCGGTATTTATCTGCCACTGGTAGTTAAGGTTGAGGCCGCTAGCCATAATGCCAAACGTTGTGGCGAAACCGACACAAATCGTTTGCGAAGCAGGTTGTTGAGAAATTGTGGTGGCGGCATTGACCGTTAAGGTGGCGATGCCAGAGGTGCTTACCCCGCAGTTGCTGGTAACTATGCAGCGGTATTGTGAACCAGAGAGCGAAAGGGAGGCAGTCGCAATCGAATAGGTCATACTCGTGGCTCCTGCAATATTGACCCAGGTGCCGGTGGCACTGCTGCGTTGTTGCCATTGATAGGTTCCGGTATTGGCCGCAACGGTAAAGTTGACGGGGCTATCCACGCAGATCGAAACATCTTGTGGGGAGGTGCTAATGATCGGAGCCGCCCCTTGCGTAATTACAAAGAGCAGATTTGTTGTTTGCGTGCTAACTCCAGCCGATGTTCCCACCAAGGTAATGGTGTAGGACCCGGCAATAAGTTGATGGGTATTGCTTAGGGTAACTGTAACGTTGTTGCCTGCGGTTACCGGGTTAACTGAATACCCCACTGTAGTACCCGCCGGTTGGCCGGTAGCATTGAGTAAGATAGGGCCGTTGAATCCACCGATTCCTGCGGTACCCACTACAATTGATAAGGCGGTAGCACCGCCACAAGACGTAGTTGCTGGTTGAGTGCTCGAGAATGTAAATCCAAGTGGGGTAACCGATGTTTGCCCCGAAATGGTGATCAATAACGAATCAGACACGGTATTGTCCGCTATGGAGATGGCTTTTGCCCACACCGTCCCATTTGCACTAGCAGTAATCAGTCCTGTACCGGCGATCGTGGCTCCCCCCGTGACCGGCACGATGGTCCAGGTAACGCTCTGGTTGGCGGTGGCAGGAAAAATAGTCGAAACCATTTGTAAGGTGCCCGCACTCGTTGTAATGGTTGCCGGAACGTTCCCCTGTGTGCTTACATCCAATCCGAACAAACCACCGGGCGTAATATTTTGGGCGTAGGCTTTTTCTATTCCATTGCGATTTTCTGTCCATACCCCGATCGCCTGCGCGTTACTCAACGCCTTAAAGGCATAGCGGCCCTTTGGTGAACCGGGGCCTGCTGTAGTGGAGCTTAACTCTATACGATTGCCCGGCCATACAAAGTTTCCGTTGGCATCCAGACGCGTCGCATAGATCTTATAATTGGCATCATAACTCATAAAGAAGGGAGCATCATTTACCAGTGAGAGATCGCCGGCTTGCACATCAAAGGAAGCGCTGATGGGATACACCTGCTGTGCGTTGTCGGTGAGTAGTCGGGCTCCGGTCTGTTTATCGAACTTTTGAACATAGATGCCATATTGCGATTGGCTGGTGTTGCTAAAAGAGCATACCGACCAAACAACGGGTGAAAGGGCCGTAGAGGCAATGTTGGTCTGTTGTTGATACGGGTCTGTTCCACCACTCGCCGTGCTGAACGCCGCGCCGTTGATGCCGTAGGGCAGGCTTCCATCGGCATTGATGCGTTGCAGCCACGAATTAAATCGACTTCCCTGTGCGCTGTAATAACCATAATAAGTAACATCTCCTTCGCTAAAGCCCGAGTAGTAACGTACGGACGCAGTAGTTTGGTTACACAATTGAACCGGTGCCGCCCAAAGGGCCGTCCCCGTGTTATCATAACGTTGCGCGAACAACGTGGTAGAGATTCCAAAACTTCTTCGCTGAAAGACCAGCGTGAATGTTCCGTTCAGTGTAGGAATGATCTGGCCTCGAGTGGTCGTGGAAGTACCCACCATCACCGAAACGGGCGTGCTCCACTGAGGAATACCCGCTGCACTGAGTTTTTGTAATCGCAGCGTATTGCTGCCCGACTCATTCCAAGAAATAACCGTTTCGCCATTCGATAGGGTGGCTGGGTAGGGGGCCAGTCCTGCTCCCAGAAGAACACCCGTCGAGCTCCATAGGTGCGCACCGGTCTGCGAGATCTTATAGGCTACAGCCTGTTGCGAGCCACTGCGTTGATCTTGGTAAGCGATAACCAGATTATCATTGGCATCTTTGCAAATGCTATAAACGAATGTCGCTGTTCCGGAGGGTTGATTATCTACTAATAAGCCATCAGGCCCGAGGAGTTTTGTGCCATCCACATCAAGCAGCTGGGCTCGCATATCATAGTTGCCATTATTGGCATGGTAGAAGGCCACCCAAGTCTTGCCTGTGCTGGTAATGACCGTTTGAAGGTCAGCTACCGGCAGGGTCGAGACCTCTAAATTGATCAAGGTATTAGGGTTCCATTGACCGGCTACATGCTGACAGATCAATACCAGGAGTACGAGAAAACGGAGTTTTTTCATACTACGAAAGGTAAGAAATGTTTTCTCTTGTCGATCTTGCCACACCGTTTCAGCTTAGTGGCTTGTGGGTCACCGCTCTGGGGTAATAGCCTCTCGGTGTGTTGTAGTAAAGCGTGTAGGTAGAAAGATCAACGTTTGCCAGGATATTGCTCCAACGCTTTTTCCAGACAATCCATGGCAGCATTGATGGCGGTTGTATTGAGCACATAGGCTAGCCGAACTTCTTGTTTCCCGAGCCCGGGCGTACCATAAAAGCCGGTGGCCGGAGCCAGCATAAGTGTTTGTTGTTCGTACGAGAAAGATTCCAGCAGCCACTGACAAAATCGGTCGCTGTCATCGATGGGAAGCTTGGCAATAGCATAGAAGGCGCCACCGGGGTTGGGGCAATACACACCGGGTATTTGGTTAAGTCTTTTTACCAGCAGATCCCTACGGGTTTGATACTCTGCTTTTGGAATGTCGAAATAATTGGCCGGAAGGTCTACGGCTGCCTCTCCCAGTAGCTGCGCAAGACCCGGGGGGCTCAGCCTGGCTTGTGCAAATTTCATGGCAGCCTCATACACCTCTTTGTTCTTGGTCACAAATGCTCCAATGCGGGCGCCACAGGCACTGTAGCGTTTAGAGATGGTATCCATTACCACCACCTGCTGTTCCATGCCCTCTAATTGCAGGGCACTCATGCACGTCCCATCGTACGCAAACTCGCGGTAGGCTTCGTCGCTGAACAAATAAAGATCGTGTTTCAAACAGAGTCCGCGAAGGGCCCTCATCTCCTGCTCGCTATATAAATAGCCTGTTGGATTATTAGGATTGCAGATCAGGATCGCCTTACTGCGGGAGCTGATCTTTTTTTCAAATTCTTCGATGGGCGGAAGGGCAAATCCGCTCTCGATCGTGGAGGTCACCGGAATAACGGTCACTCCTGCGGCGCAGGCAAACCCGTTGTAGTTGGCATAGAAAGGCTCCGGCACGATCACTTCATCACCCGGGTTAAGACAGGCAAAGAAACCGAACTGAATGGCTTCGCTTCCTCCCGCTGTGACAATGATCTGATCTTTTGTAACGGTTATTCCGTTTCTCTCATAGTATTCGACCAATTTCTTCCTATACGATTCATTGCCTGCACTGTGGCTATACTCCAACACGGGAATGTTAGCCTTGCGCACGGCTTCTAATACCGCAGGGGGCGTTTCGATGTCCGGTTGACCAATATTGAGGTGAAATACCTTGATACCCTTTTTTTTGGCAGCTTCTGCAAAGGGTACCAGTTTGCGAATAGGAGACGCGGGCATATCCATGCCTCGCTTAGCGATAGTTGGCATATGGCAAAGGTAAGTAAGAGCCATAGTATGCAAACCAATACCTTTGCGTCACTCTGCATGTCCGCAAGAATAGTCATATTGCTTCTTTTTGTATCACTTAGCGGAGCGGCTCTCCGTGCACAGGTATGTGTCGGAAGTCTGGGAGACCCCGTGGTCAATATTGATTTTGGTACGGGTGCTGCACCGGCCAGTTTTACGGCACCGGGTTACCAGTTGACGACGGCCGCCTGCCCCAATGATGGATTTTACAGTATCACCACATCGCAATCGAATTGTGGAAGGCAGTGGCATACCGTCAGCAGCGATCATACGGGTGGTGGGGCATTTATGATGATCAACGCGTCACAGACCCCTGGTGATTTTTTCGTTCAAACGCTCAGCAACCTTTGCCCGAATACCAATTACGTTTTTTCGGCCTGGGTGCTTAATGTGGTGAATAATCCGGCTCTCATCAAACCTAATCTGTTGTTCAAGATCGAGGCAGCCGATGGAACGGTTCTAGCTCAATATGCCACTGGTGATATTGAGGTTTTCTCACAGCCTACTTGGCAGCAAGTGGGATTCTCATTTACTAATGGAAACTCCAGTGCACCCGTAACGCTGCGCATCACTAACAATGCCCCCGGCGGACAAGGTAACGACCTGGCTCTTGATGATATCAGTTTTCGCGCTTGTGGGCCTGTTGTGAGCGCCACTGCGGTAGGGCTGGGCGATACGATTCGGGTTTGTTATCCCGACCAGCGTGCCTACACTTTTCAGGGACAAGTTTCGGCCTCTTCATCATCCACTGCTTTTCAATGGCAGTTAAGTCGCGATACCGGACGAACCTGGACGGATATAGCCGGCGCTACATCACTAGCGTTTACTCGCTCAACAGCAGGGCCCGGTTTGTTTTTGTATCGCCTCGGTGTAGCGCCTTCCTCTTCTATAGCCTCTCCCTCTTGTCGCATCAATAGTAATATTCAGTGGGTCGATGTGTTTGATCTTCCGCAGGCTCAGGCCGGGCCCGACAGGGTCAAGTTCGCCGGCAGGCCGATTCGTTTGATGGCAGCTGGTAACCAAGAGAGCGGTACCCGCTATTCTTGGTCGCCTGTATCGGGACTCTCTGACCCCTCTATTCTTACCCCAGTGGCAGATCCCGCGACAACCACGGAGTACATGCTTACCGTTACAACGAGACATGGCTGTGTCAACTCAGACCGAGTAAATGTTCAGGTAATCGCGTCTCTTTTTGTGCCAAATGCGTTTACGCCGAATAGCGATGGCAAGAACGATCGCTGGGTCATTCCCTTTTTAACGCCAGAGCTGGGAGCCCTGGTCAATGTTTATGATAGGGCGGGGCAGGTGGTGTATCAATCTCGAAATAATTCTGTTGCCTGGGATGGGACCCACAAAGGGGTGCCACTTGCCAGCGGAGTGTACGTCTACCAGATCGTTTTACCCGATGCTGCTCCGTTAAAGGGTACGGTGATATTGCTACGATAAAAAAAACCCTCCGCAACGGGAGGGTTTGAAAGTAGTTCGAATTAGATGGGTTCCCGATTAGGATTTGCTGTTTGGTTTGGCGCTTTGCTTTTGCAATTCGGCATAGGCCTCTGCACTCAACACTTCACCTACGATCTTTACGATCTTTACTTCGTCGATACCGGCAAATTTGATATTAACGTCCTTGGTAAAGGGTGCTACTGCTGCGGCATTGTACTGAACTTTTAATTTGGCAGAGGCACCGGGTTGAATGGGTTCAGTGATTTTTTCGGGCGTGGTGCATCCACAACTAGCCCAGCTGTTCTCTACGACCAATGGCTTGTCGCCAACATTCTTGATCTCAAAAGCGTAGGTTACGGGCTCACCTTGTTTGATCTTGCCAAAATCGTGTCTCTCGGTATTCATTTTTACAGTCGCGTCAACTTTGGATTGAGCAAATGTGACAACCGAAAAAGCCAGCATCAGGGAAGCGAATAATATCTTTTTCATGACAATTAATTTAATGAACAAATATAGCAAAAACCCCGGCAGAACGCAAAATCCCCCCCGGTTTGCTCCCCGTTTTTAGCATTTATATAACCACGTCCTTTCTTCTTATTTTTGCGCCATGAAAGATCAGCACCCTGACCAATTGTCTTATGACCTTTTTAAACAAGAGGTTATCAGGGACTTCCGTACCGCTTGTTTGAGTCGCGAGATCAGCTTACTGGGGCGTAAGGAGGTGTTGGGTGGTAAGGCGAAGTTTGGCATTTTTGGGGATGGTAAAGAAGTGGCCCAGGTAGCCATGGCCAAATTCTTTGCCCCCGGTGATTTTCGAAGTGGGTATTACCGTGATCAGACCTTTGTGCTGGCTACGGGCATGGGTACTCCGGAAGCTTTATTTGCCCAGCTCTACGCAGATCCCGACCTGGGACGGGAGCCCTTTAGTGCCGGCCGGCAGATGAATAGTTTTTTTGCGACCCCTACCGTAGATGCCACCGGCGAATGGCTCGATCTGACAGCTACTAAAAATAGTTCCAGCGATATAGCCCCCACGGCCGGACAAATGCCACGCGCGCTGGGTCTGGCACATGCCTCTCGCTTATTCCGGCAGGTAAAGGCCCTTCACGGCTACACGCATCTATCTCATCAAGGAAACGAAGTTTGTTTTGCCACCATTGGCGATGCCTCTACATCCGAGGGCCATTTTTGGGAAACCATCAATGCGGCCACGGTATTACAGATCCCATTAGCTGTCTTTGTATGGGATGACGGCTACGGTATCTCAGTTCCCAAGGAGTATCAAACGGCCAAAGGTTCTGTTTCGATGGCCTTACAAGGAATGCAGCGAAGTGAGCAAGAGAGCGGCTTACAGATCTATCGCGTTAAGGGATGGGACTACGCCGGCATGTGCGAGGTATTCGAAGAAGGCATCAGGCTGGCCAGAGAGCATCACGTGCCTGTGTTGTTTCATGTTGAGGAATTAACGCAGCCACAGGGTCATTCGACCTCGGGTAGTCACGAGCGCTATAAGACGCCCGATAGACTTAACTGGGAAAAAGAATGGGATGGTATTCTGAAAATGCGGCAATGGTTACTTGAAAATGGGTTGGCCACGACCGCCGAGTTAGACGACATACAAGTACAGTCCAAAGAGCAGGCTAAGCAAAGCCGAGATACAGCTTGGAGACAATATATTCAGCCGGTAAAAGAACAAGTAGATAAAGCGATCACTGTCATCACGGCCCTGTCGCAGGCTGTTCCCGAAAAAGCTGCCGCCCTTCAGCAACGTTGCAGCCAATTGCAGGCTAGCCGCGACCCATTGCGAAGAGAGGTGATGAAGGCGTTGTATCAATCCATAGAACTGGTAGGTGATGCATCGGTCACTACCATTGCCAGGGATTTTTATAACGACCTACTGCAAGAGAATCAGCGGTTATACAATTCTTATCTATACGACCAGGGACCCAAGAGTGCATTGCATGTCGCTGCAGAAGCGCCTGTCTATGAAGCGGAGGCTCCTGTTCTCAATGGCTTCGAGATCATCAACCGCTACTTCGATCAACAATTTACCATCAACCCCAAGTTGGTGGCCTTTGGAGAGGACCTGGGGCATATCGGCGATGTAAACCAGGGTTTCAGCGGCTTACAAGAGAAGCACGGAAAAGAAAGGATCTTTGATACGGGCATTCGCGAACTCACGATCATGGGAAGTGGAATAGGAATGGCGTTACGGGGTCTGCGTCCTATTGCCGAAATTCAATACCTCGATTATTTGCTATACGGGTTACAACCGCTCAGTGATGACGTTGCTACCCTTCACTACCGAACGGCCGGTCGTCAAAGTTGTCCACTCATCGTACGCACCCGTGGTCATCGTCTCGAAGGAATCTGGCACAGCGGTTCCCCAATGGGAATGATCATTAATTCGTTACGAGGCATGCATGTTTGTGTGCCACGCAATATGACACAAGCCGCTGGCATGTATAATACACTGCTTCGGGGTAACGATCCCGGTCTTGTTATTGAGTGTCTCAACGGGTATCGTTTAAAAGAGAAACTTCCTTCTAATCTAGACACCTTTACCGTGCCACTCGGCGTTCCCGAGGTCATCCATGCCGGTACGGATGTAACGATCGTATCATATGGTTCCACGTTACGAATTATTGTCGAAGCTGTGCAGCAACTCGAACAAGTGGGTATCAGCTGTGAGGTGATCGATGTGCAAACCCTACTTCCTTTCGATTTGCATCACCAAATTCTCGACTCGCTCAAAAAGACCAACCGTATCGTTTTTGTTGATGAGGACGTACCCGGCGGTGCGGCAGCCTACATGTACAATAAAGTGATGGAGGAGCAAGGAGGTTATCGGTATTTGGATGTGGCACCACGCACCATTACGGCCAAAGCGCATCGTCCTGCGTACGGAAGTGATGGTGATTACTTCAGTAAGCCCAATGCAGAGGAAATAGAAAGGGTCATCAAGGAAATGATGGCCGAGTAGCGAGTGACGATCGATAGATTTTTCGAAGTCTCTTTATCTGTGGTCGAAATACCGTAGCTTATCAGCTACGTTTACCCCATATTGTGAAATACTTTTTGTACGTCTTCGTCCTGCTCTAATTTTTCGATTAGTTTGCTGACCTCCTCTGCCTGTTCATCGGTCACAGGAACTGTAACGGAGGGTATCCACTCTAACTCTGCGCTTAGTGGGGTGATCGATCGGTCTTCGAATGCTTTTTGCATATTCCCAAAATCGGTAAATCCACAACGAGCCACTAGTATCTCCTCGCCATTTTCGCCAGTGCTCTCGCCCAATTCTTCGAGACCTGCATCGATCAGTTCCAACTCTAAAGATTCGGCATCGACTCCTGATGGGTTTAATTTAAAGACGCCCATTTTTTTAAACTGAAAAGAAACGCTGCCACTGTTGCCTAATGCACCGCCTCCTTTATTGAAGTGCGATTTTACATTGGCTACGGTTCGCACATGATTGTCCGTAGCCGTTTCGACCAAGATAGCCACGCCATGGGGTCCGTATCCTTCGTACAAGATCTCGTCGTAGTTGGCCATCTCTTTTCCGAGGGCACGCTTGATGGCGGCCTCGACCCGGTCCTTCGGCATGTTGACCGATTTGGCATTTTGAACACATCTGCGGAGTGCGGGATTGGTATTGGGGTCGGTCCCACCGGCCTTAACCGCGATCACGATCTCTTTTCCAATGCGGGTAAATTGTTTTGCCATGCGGTCCCAGCGGGCGAACATGGTAGATTTTCTAACTTCAAATATGCGTCCCATACGGTAAGGGGTTAAGGGTTGCAAAAATACGGCAATGCGTTAAAAGAAAAACCGCCTCTAAGAGGCGGTTTCTTATAACGAAGCGTTGGCAAGCGATCGTCATTTATTTTCGAGCGTCAATCAAGAGCTTTTCAGCTTGCTTCTGTGACGGCTGTAAGTAAAGTAGATCACCAGTCCTATAGCCATCCAGATCATGGCCACTTTAAGGGTTTGTCCATCTAGTCCGGCGATCATGGCCAAGCAAATGATGGCGCCCAGGGTAGAGACTAGCGGCACGGCGGGTGTTCTAAAGGGTCTTTCTATGTGTGGTGATTTAACGCGCAGTATCCAGACGCCGATGCTAACCAGCACAAAGGCGAATAAGGTACCGAAGCTGGTCAGGTCGCCTGCGACATGTCCGGGAACAAAGGCAGCGAAAGCACCTACAAATACGAACAAGATCCAATTCGCTTTGTACGGCGTTTGATATTTTTTATGAAGCTCCCCAAAGGCGCTGGGAATAAGCCCGTCATTACTCATGGTGTAGAAAATACGGCTTTGCCCCATCAACATTACCAAGATCACAGAGGAGAAGCCTGCCAAGATGGCCACCGTGACCGCATCGGCCAGCCATTGATACTCTTTCATGTAAGCACTGATGGCATAGGCTACGGAAGCCTCTCTTCCTTTTTCCGGGTCTACGAAATCGGACCAAGGTGCCACTCCGGTCAATACATGCCCAAAGAGTATGTACAATATGGTACAAACAGCTAATGAGCCCATGATGCCAATGGGCATATCGCGTTTGGGATTCTTGGCCTCCTGCGCTGCTGTGCTGACCGCATCGAACCCAATAAAGGCAAAGAAAACGATCGCGGCTCCGCCCAGTACACCACCCCAACCATGTTTGTTCCATCCACTGTAATCGGCAATGATCTTACCAGCCTGATCTGTTACCGCGGCAGTTCCCTCGGGGATCAGATAGGGTGTGTGATTCTCCGGACGTATGTATTGCCAGCCAATGGCGATGAAAAGAATTACAATAGCCACTTTCACAAAAACGATGATCGCATTGACTATAGCCGATTCTTGTGTTCCCTTGATCAGTAATAGCGTTAGGGCCAGTAAAATAACAAGGGCGGGGGCGTTCATGATACCTTGGTGCAACACGCCGGCCGTATCGGTGTAGCTTTCGAAGGGAGAGTGACACCATTCATAGGGAACGGCCCCTCCCAATAGCTTATTCAGGTATTCACTCCATGCAATGGCGACGGTAGCGGCTCCTAGCGCGTATTCCATGATCAGTGCCCACCCAATTATCCAGGCGATCAACTCACCCATGGTCACATACGAATAGGCGTAGGCACTTCCTGCAATGGGTATCATGGAAGCGAATTCTGCATAGCAAAGCCCGGCAAAGGCACAACCGATGGCTGCGATGATAAATGAGATCGTTACGGCAGGTCCGGCCGCCTGACCGGCAGCGGCTGCGGTACGAACAAATAATCCGGCACCGATAATAGCCCCGATACCCAGTGCCACCAGGTTACCGGCGCCTAATGTTCTTTTAAGACCTTTCTCACTGTCGGCCGCCTGTGCCAATATCTGGTCGAGCGGCTTTTTTACAAATAAGCTCATGCGTTGGTTTTTAGGAATCTCTAAGATAGTGATTGATGCTAAAAATCACCCATTTTTTATGGGAGAATGCCTTTGGCCTAGTGCCAGGTAATAAAGTGGAATTCCCAGTAAAACAATAATTAGGCCTGGCCAAGTGTACTCGGGCTTGTAGATGACCAGTAGCACGCAAAAAGCGGCCCCCATCAAAATATACAGGGCGGGTAAGAAAGGGTAGCCAAAGGCCCGGTATGGGCGAGGCATCTCCGGTCTTTTCTTGCGTAAAATAAAGATACCTGCAATGGTAAGCATGTAAAATAATACGACCACAAAAGAGATCATATCCAGCAACTGTCCGTAGCGACCACTCAGGCTCCAGATCGATGCTACCACACACTGTACCCAAAGTGCGGTCTGAGGCACGGAATGACTGTTGAGTTCTCCAGCCTTCTTAAAGAACAGGCCGTCTTTGGCCATTGTATGATAAACGCGTGCACCGGCCATGATCAGTCCGTTGTTGCAACCAAAGGTCGATACCATAATCAAAATAGCGATCAAGACCGTTCCGAACGAGGGAAAGATACTATTGGCGGCGGCCACAGCTACCCGATCGTCGGTCGGAAAGGCCAACTGGTCTATTGGCAGCACGTGCAAGTACATGAGATTAGCCGAAACATAAATGATGGTGACGATCAAGGTACCCAGCAACAGGCTTAGGCCGATGTTGCGTTGCGGATTTTTCATTTCTCCTGCAATGAACGTAACGTTGTTCCAAGCATCCGAGCTAAAGATCGATCCCACCATCGAAGCGGCGATGGCGCCCATGAGCGCTGCTCCTGAGATCGGTAGCCAGGCACCCGGCGTTAAAGTACCGGCCTCATTTTTAATACCGGTATTTTGCAAGGCGCTAAAGCCGGTAGACCAGTTGGCGCTCCAGAAACTTTCTTTGGTCAACAAGAAACCAAAGGCGATCAACCCGAATAAGGCTATCAATTTCGCGCTGGTAAAAATAGTTTGAATAAGTTTTCCCTCTCGAACGCCTCTTGAGTTGACATAGGTCAGTAATATGATGATGCCTATGGCTACCAGTTGTCCTGCGTAGATCTTTACAAAGCCCAGGTCGTACAGCAGGTGATTGTTGCCTAGTTCAGGAACCAGATAAGCCAGGAATTTAGAGAAGGCCACACCTACCGCTGCAATGGTCGCGGTTTGGATAACGGCAAAAAAGCTCCAACCATACAAAAATCCCATGAGTGGATTGTAGGCTTCCTTGAGATAAATATACTGGCCTCCCGCTTTGGGAAACATGCCACTCAGTTCTCCGTAGCTAACGGCCGCCGTAATGGTCATAAATCCTGTGAGTACCCATACGGCGATCAGCCAGCCGGCGCTACCTACATTACGCAATATGTCGGCACTCACAATAAAAATACCCGATCCGATCATCGATCCCGCTACGATCATAGTTCCGTCCAAAAGTCCCAGCGTGGGTTTAAAAGAGGGGTTGTGCTCAGACATAATTCGCAAGGTTTGATAAGAGAAGAAAGTTACTCTATTTAAGGCATACGATAATGCAATATAAAGGCTTTCTAAAATTTTTTGAATGCCGGATTTTACCGATTTTCGGTGTGTCGTAATCTTAACCTGCTTGCCATGAAAAAATCCAATCGACTTACTACGTACATATTGTTATCGATGCTGGCAGGTGTTGCCGTTGGTTACTTGGTTCACGTAAATGCCGACCCTGCCTTCATCAAGGAATTTTCGGCCAATATCAAGTTACTCGGAAAAGTGTTCATACGAATGGTGCAAATGATTATTGCGCCCTTGGTATTCTCTACATTGGTTGTGGGTATTGCCAAGCTCGGCAATTTATCGGCCGTAGGCAGGGTAGGCGGAAAGTCCATGCTATGGTTTATTACGGCATCACTCGTTTCTCTCAGTATAGGGCTTATTCTGGTCAATCTGTTGCAGCCCGGACAGTACATTAATTTATCGCAGGCCGACACCGAAGGGGTCAAAGATCTCATGACCAAGAAGCAGGAATTCTCGCTCGAGAAATTTGTTGAGCATATTATTCCGCGCAGTGTTATGGAAGCGATGGCTACCAACGAGGTGCTTCAATTGGTGGTATTCTCCATCTTTTTTGGCGTAGCCACCACGGCGATCGGAGAGCAAGCCAAACCTGTCATAAAAGCGCTCGATGCGGTTTCGCATATCATACTAAAAATGGTGGGCTATGTAATGAATATCGCCCCGCTGGGTGTATTTGGTGCATTGTGTGCGGTCGTAGCCTCTCGTGGGCTCGGCATTTTTGAGTTTTATTTTATCTACTTTATTTATTTTCTGATCGGAATCGCCTTGCTTTGGGTATTACTGCTTGGAGTTGGTTATTTGATCATTGGCGCCCGCATGACCGCCTTACTCAAGCGCATCGGCAATCCATTGCTGATCGCCTTTAGTACGACCAGTAGCGAAGCGGTATTTCCCAAGCTTACTGAAGAGTTGGAGCGATTTGGTTGTAAGGATAAGATCGTTGCTTTCGTATTGCCCTTAGGCTATTCTTTTAATCTTGATGGCAGCATGATGTACATGACCTTTGCCAGTATGGCCATTGCACAGGCCTATGGCATTCACCTAGACCTTGGCACGCAGATCACCATGCTACTGGTACTGATGCTCACCAGTAAAGGAATAGCGGGAGTACCTCGTGCTTCGCTGGTAGTGGTCTTGGCTACTTGTGCCATGTTCAATATTCCTCCGGAAGGAGTTGCTTTAATCTTACCGATCGATCATTTTTGCGATATGTTTCGCTCCGCTACCAATGTGGTAGGAAATGCACTAGCCACTACGGTCGTTAGCAAGTGGGAGGGAGAACTCGACAGCGCCGAAGCTGTCTCATAATGTCGCGTAATAACCTAATCTTGTATGTCTATCTTCTTATTAGAGGCCTTTCACTGGACGAATCTCTTACAGCCTCAATTCTACGTTGAGAACGGAGGTCTTTGGTTGCTGCTTCTTGTGGTATTTGCCGAAACCGGTCTGTTCGTCGGTTTTTTCTTACCTGGCGATTCGCTATTGTTCGTGGCCGGCATCTATGCGCACGAGATCACTCGTAAATCCGGCGAAGTAGTGCCAGGACTGGCCTATCAATTCTTAGATATGATCGGATTGGGCATGGTTCGAAATGAGTGGGTCGATCTCTTGGTACTGTCTGGTCTTATCGCTGCCATGGGTATATTAGGCAACATGGTCGGATATTGGACCGGACGTAAGGTGGGTCCGGCCATGTACCAGTGGCGAGATCGCTTACTTTTTAAAAAGAAGTATTTGTACCAGGCTAGAGAGTTTTACGAGAAGCACGGTGGGCTGGCCGTGGTCGGGGCTCGTTTTTTGCCGTTGATAAGAACCTTCGCTCCCATCGTGGCGGGTATTGTGCAAATGGATAGGGCCCGTTTTCATTTCTTTAATGTGGTGGGTAGTGTGTCGTGGGTGTGCTCCATGATCTTTTCAGGATATTTTTTACAGAAATGGATACTCGCCTCTTTTGGATTCGATCTTAAGGAACATCTTGAGGTCATTGTGCTTGTCATCGTTCTGGTCACTACGGCTCCCGTTATTGTAAAGATGGTGGCCGGTAAGGGTAAGTCAAATGAATAATTCGCCTCGTCATCCTTTGTTCAATGTAACCGTGATCGTAGCCGCGTTGGGCTACTTCGTTGATATTTACGATCTGTTGCTTTTTGGGATCATTCGCATTCCCAGTTTGCAGTCGCTGGGCCTTAGCCCCGAACAGGTCAAACTCGACGGAGAGCTGATCTTGCAATGGCAAATGTGGGGGCTGCTGCTGGGGGGTATCATCTCTGGGGTGATCGGCGATAAAAGAGGCCGGCTGAGCGTACTCTTCGGGTCTATCATCCTTTATTCCGCCGCTAATATTGCCAATGGTTTTGTTGAAACGGTCGAGCAGTACAAGTGGATACGTTTTATTGCAGGGCTGGGGTTGGCCGGTGAACTGGGAGCGGGTATAACGCTCGTGTCCGAGGTAATACCCAAGCAGAAGAGAGGCCTCGCTACTTCTTTCGTAGCGGGTATTGGTCTGACCGGTGCCATACTGGCCTATTTTATGAAACAGAACTTCGATTGGCGAACTTGTTATTTTATTGGCGGCGGACTTGGTATCGCCTTGTTGCTGCTTCGTATTTCGGTCTTGGAGTCCAGTATGTTCCATCAGGTAAAAAAGCAAGCTGTTTCGCGTGGCAACTTTTTTCTTTTCTTCTCCAACTTCGATCGTTTTAAGCGTTATCTGTTTGGCATTCTCATTGGGCTGCCCACCTGGTATGTGATCGGCATCTTGGTCACCTTCTCGAACGACTTTGCATTGGCTTTTGGCATTACCGAAAAGATCGATCCGGGAAAGGCTATCATGTTTGCGTATGCCGGCATTTCCTTAGGCGATATCTTAATTGGGGTGGTCAGTCAGTGGTTGCGAAGTCGTACCCGGGCTCTTTATATTTTTTATGCCATTACCATGTTCTTTATGCTGCTTTTCTTTACCACACTTTGGCAGGGAACGGCCGCTCGATTGTATTTGATCTGCGCAGGCCTTGGTTTCGGTACCGGCTTCTGGGCCATATTTGTTACCATGGGCGCTGAGCAGTTCGGTACTAACCTGCGTGCTACGGCGGCCACGACCATCCCCAATATGGTCAGAGGGATGCTGGCCATATTTATACTGCCACTTTTCAAGTGGCTTGAACACATGCCATCGGTGGGATATGTCAATGCCGGCATCATCACAGGGGTCATCATCATGGCCATCACCTGGACCGCAGCCTTACTGACCAAAGAGACCTTTCATAAGGATCTGGAATTTTTAGAAGAGTAGTGTCAGCTGCGTTCACTCAGCTCCAACCAGCGTAATTCTTTTGCGTCTATTTCGGCAGTTAACGATTCCATGCGCAACGACAGCGTAGTCAGTTGCTCGTACGTACAGTTGCCAGCGGCCAATTCTTCGCTGGTCCTCTTTTTTTCTTCGTTAAGTAGCGGCAATTCTTTTTCGAGTTGCTCGAACTCTCTTCTTTCTTTGTATGAGAGCGGCTTGGTATCCGGTGTTATTGGGGTGGCGGTAGCCGGCGTTATCTCTTTTTTATCAAGGGGTGGAGTCTCTTCGCTATTCTTTTTTTCGCTCCCTTCTCTTTTACCACCCTCCAGTCGGTATTGGCTGTAGTGACCCGGAAAATCCCGTATAGCGCCTTGCCCCTCGAAGATCAATAAATGATCTACCAACCGGTCCATAAAGTAGCGGTCATGCGAAATGATCACCAGGCACCCGCTGAATTCCAGTAAGAAGTTCTCGAGCACGGCCAGCGTGGGTAGGTCGAGGTCGTTGGTCGGCTCATCGAGGATGAGAAAGTTAGGATTGCGAAATAAAATAGAGAGCAAGTGCAGTCTCCGTTTTTCGCCGCCGCTTAGCTTGCTGATATACGTGTACTGTTTATCGGGATCGAAGAGAAACAACTGTAAAAACTGGGCCGCACTCAGCGAACCTCCGGTGGCCAAGGGAAAATTTTCGGCAATGTTTTTTACAAATTCTATTACGCGTTGGTCTTCTTTTAATTGAAGGCCTTGCTGTGAATAGTTGCCAAACACTATGGTATCGCCTACATTTATCTTTCCGCTGTCGGCGCTCTCAATGCCCTGCAGGATATTGGTAAAGGTCGATTTGCCCACGCCGTTCGATCCGATGATGCCTACGCGTTCTCCTTTTTTAAACGTATAGTCGAAGCCTTTTAAGATGATGTTATCTCCATAGCTTTTATAGAGCTTCTTGACCTCGATGATCTTGCCCCCAAGCCGGCTCATTTTCATCGAGAGCTGCAGCGAGGCCTCTTGGGTTTGTTTCGAGGCTTTTTCGGCCACTACATAGAAATTATCTTGTCGGCTCTTGCTCTTAGTCGTACGGGCCTTGGGTTGCTTACGCATCCACTCCAACTCTCTCCTATAAAGATTGCGCGCTTTATCTACCGAAGCCTTGTCACTTTCTATACGCGATGTTTTTCTTTCGAGATAGTTTTCGTAGTTGCCTTTGTATACGTGTAGTTCACTGCCGTCGAGCTCCCAGATCTCATCGCATACATTGTCCAGAAAGTAGCGATCGTGTGTGACCAGGATCAGGGTAAGGTTCTCACGATTCAGAAATTGCTCCATCCACTCTACCATGGTTACGTCGAGGTGATTGGTGGGCTCATCCATTATGAGCATGTAGTGTTTGTGCTCAAAGCCAATATCAATGAGTGTCTTCGCTAGGGCAACTCGTTTGCGTTGGCCTCCGCTAAGCGTACCAATGGGTTGATGCAGTTCGGTGATGCGAAGTTTCTCTAAAATTTGTTTGACCTTGGCATCCATATCCCAAGCTCCTAATTCATCCATGGCGATGATGGCAGCACTGAGTTGGTCGGCATCCTGCGAGGCCGCTGCCGCTTCGTAAGCCCGTACCGCATTCATAAGTGGGTGATCATAAAAAAAGATCGTCTCTGCCACCGTTTTCTTTGGGTCAAAGGCAGGTTCTTGCTCAAATAAGATCACATCCACCTCTTTGTTGATCCACACGGTTCCGCTGTCGGCCGTTTCCTGACCGGCCAAGATGCGCAGCAAGGTCGATTTGCCCGATCCGTTACGGGCAATGAGTGCTATCTTATCGCCTTGACTTATATGAAAACTGATCGAGGAAAACAGGGGATTGATCCCATAGCTCTTGGACAAATTCTCTACGCTTACAAAATGCATGGGGCAAAGATAGGTTCACAGCCACTCTTTGTAGTGATTATATCAGCAGGTGCAGGCGGCTACTAACTCGCGATCAGCAGGCAGAGCAATACGGACAAGATAACAAGCAGTACCACTCGGTAGCGATCCCAGGCGTGCTCCCTTTTTTTTCGTAGAAGTCCTTGTTGGATTTCTTGTTGCCAAGCTAAATTGGCAGGCTCTATCTTGATCAATAACCCAGTTACTTCTACATAGCGATCCAACGAAAGCGCAAAAGCCGCCTTTAATAAGAGTCGGCCTCCGGTCAGCAATGCCTCGGGGTGGGCATAGGATTGCAGTAAAACAAGCTTTTCGTGACCAATAAGTTCTTCGATCTTTACCTGCAAGGCATGTTGATCGATTCGATCAGCATCTTGCGTACTTGTTTTTCTGTCTTGTGCCACGCAGTCCTTGATCCAACCGGCCAGGTCTATTGGGCCGGTTGTAGTGGCTTGTCCTTGCGCTTTTCTGAGCCATCGCTCTTGCAAGAATTGTATTTTTTTTAGCGGATCGCTAAGCACCTCGTAGGCCTGTTGAAGGGCCGTGAAGCGAATGGAGAGGGCAGGATCGTTACCTGTTTTGTCGGGATGAAGCTCGAGTACCCCTTTTCGCCAGGCTTTTTTGATCTGCTCTGGCGTAGCGCCCGGAGCCAGGCCCAATGTTTGGTAGTGGTCTATGTAGTCGCTTGGGGGCATTTAGTTCTTAGCAGCGTACACGCGCTGTCCATTGATGTAAGTGGCTTTTACCCGGGTGCCCAAAATGGCTGGCCCCGAGGCCGTCATCAGATCTTGATCGCATATAATAAAGTCGGCCCATTTCCCTTTTTCCAAACTGCCTTTTTTGCTTTCCTCAAAACTTCCTTTGGCAGCCCAGATCGTCATACCCCTTAGCGTTTGCTCACGTGTTAAGGCATTCTCTGGTTGAAAACCCTGCTGTGGCCAGCCGCTGGCATCTTGTCTAAACACGGCAGCATAGAATGTTTTGAAAGGAGAAATATGCTCTACCGGAAAATCGGTGCCCAGCGGCATCCAGTTATGTTGACGCAACAGCTGTTGATAGGCGTAGGCAGATGCAATGCGTTTACTGCCCAGTCTCTTTTCGGCCCAATACATGTCCGAAGTGGCATGCGTGGGTTGTACGGAGGGGATGATACCATAGGCCCCAAAAAGATCGAGATCGGCCGGGTCTACTACTTGGGCGTGTTCAATTCTCCAGCGCATGTCTTTTTCCTTTTTCAGGTAGCGGCCGTAGATCTGCACGATGGTTCTGTTTCCGCTGTCACCAATGGCATGTGTATTCATTTGCCAGCCGGTGCGGGCGCACCAGTTTGCTACACTATCAAAATGGGCGGGACTGCTCAGTAAGAACCCATGGTTGTCTTTGTCATCTTCATAGGGGTGTAGCAAGCAAGCCCCACGAGAACCGAGGGCGCCATCACCATATACTTTGATGCTTCTTACTTGTAAGCGATCTTCCAAGATCATTCCGTTCTTCTCTGCGAATGCATAGTTGATGGGTTTGTCGCTTAGCATGATATTCATCCGAATCTGTAGTAGGCTGTCTCTTTGTAACTGCCTAATTTGTTCCACTACGGGGTGATCTAACCCACAATCAGTAAGCGAGGTAAGTCCAACGGCAAGGCAATTTTGCTGCGCTTGTAACAGTGCCTGGGCCAGTTCCTCTTTTGTGGCAGGCGGAATCATTTTGCTCACCAGGTCTACGGCATTGTCGATCAGTAATCCGGTAAGTGCTCCACTACGAACGACGACTTTTCCCCCTACCAGTTGCTGCCCCGGTGTAATACCAGCTATGCTAAGGGCTTCACTATTGGCCATGGCAGCATGACCATCAATGCGGGTGAGCAGTACTGGTCTATCCGGAAACAGTGTATTGAGGGCCGTATTATCCGGAAAGCTTTTGTTCGTCCAGTCGTTTTGATCCCAACCATGCCCTACGATCCAGCCGTTGGGATGGGTGTTGGCAAATTCTTTCAGGACCTCCAGAATATCCTCCCAGCTTTTTGTGCCTACCAGCGAGGCAGTGCGCAGTGTCTCGGCGTATCCCACAAAGTGTGCATGGGCATCGTTAAGCCCAGGATAAATATATTGTTGACCGGCATCAAGGCTGTCACGGAAACTATACTGCTCGCGAAGCGAAGCAGCTGTTCCTGTAGCTATTATCTTTCCCTTGTCTATAGCCATGGCCTCTTGCACAGAGAAGGCGCTATCTATCGTGTAGATCTTCGCATTAAAGACCAGCAGGTCCATTGCGGGGCGGGTAGAGCAGGCCGTTACCAAAAATAGAAGGGCCAGCAGAGTTGTACATCTTGATTGCATAACAAATAAATTGGCGATAAAGATATTCATTCTAAAAAAAAGACCGCTCACTGGAGCGGTCTTATAAAGAAATCGAAGAAAAAATTAGTTGAACAAGTAGCGAAGACCGAATTGGATCGAGTAAGTAGAGGCTACGCTTACGTTATCGCGGAAGGTCTTGGTGAGGATGTCACCGTTGGCACTACCCAAACGATAGATCGGTAAAACAGTACCACCGGGAACAAAACTAGCCGAGTTGGTGATGGCCAGCGGGCGGCTGTTGTTGATCGTTTTGATCTTGCCCCATCCTGGATCGATCAGGTTGCCTGCATTGAAGATGTCGATGCTAAACTGCAGGCAGTTCTTGGTACCCTTGATATTGGTAAAGAGATCTTGCATGATCTTAACATCAAGGCGATTCAGCCAAGGTGCCTGTGCTCCATTACGCTCAGCGTACTGACCGCGGTGAGCGCGCAGGTATTTGTCTTGCTGAATATAACGCTCGAATAAAGCTCTCTGGGCCGCTTGGTTGTATACGACACCGTTTACGGTATTATCAACGAACAACATTTGCTGTACTTCGGTAGCGGTAGGAATGTACATAAGATCGTTTCCTTGTATACCATCACGATTAAAGTCTAGATCGTAAGTATATGAGAAGCGACCATTGATACCACCATTATAGAAAGCAGAGATGGTAGTGGCCAGATTCTTGAAATACTCTTTGCGATAAGAGATCATGGCTACGACGCGATCGGGAACCACGTAGTCGGCATGGCTTAGCATCTGTGCGTTGGGGCCCCACACATTGGGGGTTCCCTGCCAAGCAGAAAGAGGCTGGTCTCCGCCACCATCATACAAGTTGGAGGCCATCGATTTGGTGTAGGCAACCGACCAAGAAAGACCTTTGCTGTACATCTTCTCGATCTTGGCGGTCAGTGAGAAATAATAACCGCGGGTTCCGTTATCCAATATTACTGGGTTAAAGGCTCCAGAGGCATTAGGTTGAGGAACACCGTTATTAAGCGTATTGATAAAACGTGTTTGGTTGGTAGCCCCATAAATAGGACGTCTGTCGGGATAACCATCAACAGCTAGAGAGGCAGGAGAGATCATATTAGGATTACGGAAGATGGCCGTGTACATGTCTTTATTAAAGATAGCTTCCAGGGTTCCGACAATTCCTTTGCCTAAACGAGTATCGATGGCAAGGGTAGATTTCCAAGTTTGGGGATTTCTGAAGTCCTCTACCAGTGCCGTTACGCTACCGGGTACAATGGTTCCGGCTGTGGGTACTGTGGCAGGTCTGTAGGCAGCAGGATCTGGATTGAAGGGACCAGGTGTGTTAGCCTGACCATTCCAGAACTGCGTAACCTGAATCATTCCATTATCACCCGACTGGCTCACGATCCATACGAAAGGAACGCGACCGGTAAAGATGCCGGTTCCACCACGGATCTGCAATGAGCGATCACCGTATAGATCCCAGTTAAATCCTAAGCGGGGAGACCACATCAGGCGGTTCTTGGGAAGATTTCCGGTATTGATCTTTTCGCCGCCGTCAAAATTCATATTAAGCACTAACGGGTGTGTCAATATCTGGGGAACGTCGGGATACGTGGGAAGGTCCACACGCAGTCCCAGCGTTAAGCGGAAATCTTTTGTAACGGCGATCTCGTCTTGACCATACGCAGAGTACTGGGCAAATTTGAAAGAAGAGAAAGCAGGTGCAAAGTTCTTTGACAGAGAGTAAGTGATAGCAAAATCTCTGGGCTTGGCACGCAGAGCAGGATTAGGATTGATGGAGCTGGCAAAATCGGCCCAGGTATTGAATACATAATAGCTGGTACCAAAGCGCTGGAAACCGTTGATGGTTTCACTGAGCTCATATTGACCACCCACTGTCCAGTTATGCTTACCGGTAGTCCAGGTCAGGTTATTTATAACTGAGTAGGTCTTTACTTGACGCAGGTTACCAAAGCTAAAAGGCTCAAATCCAAATGAGGTGTAAGGAGCCGGGCCGGTAACACCGCCGGTGTTGCTTAAGATATCCACGAAGGGAAATACTTGGCTATCGGTAGAACGAGAGTCATTTTGGAACGTGTAAGTAGCACGCAAGGTGTTGGCGACTTTCCCCCAAGTAGAGTTCAATTCACCGGCCAATGAATAAAGATTGGCACCCTGAAAATAGTTTGAGTTTTTGAACCAAAGCGAGGTGCTGGCGGTACGGTTGCTGGTATAGTTTACATTAGATCCGCTCACCGAGGTGCTGGGGGTAAAAGGTTCACCACCCTCAACCTGGCTGTAACGGATGTTCATGCGATGTTTGTCGTTGATATTCCAGTCAATGCGGGCCAGGTACTTAGTACGCTCAATGTTGGGCACATATCCTTGAAAAGGGCCAGTAACATAACCATAGTTATCTAGTAAGAACTTACTGATAAAGTCCAACGAGTCTGCAGTAGGGCGAACGATATTGGGAGCACTTCCGTAAGGGGCAGCAGCAGTTGCCGCAAAGAAGTTTTGAATCGACTTGGGCTGATTCTCCGTCTCGTAGTTGATAAAGAAGAATAGCTTGTTTTTGATGATGGGGCCTCCCATTCGGAAACCATACTGGTTGAACTCTTCTACAGGACGAATGAACTTGGCTTGCTCTACTTGATTACCTCTTTGTTTTTCGTTACGGAAATAGCGATAAACCGAGCCAGAAAACGTATTGGTACCTGAGCGAGTTACCGCATTAACGGCCGAACCGATAAAGCCTGATTGGCGAATATCGAAAGGAGTGATGTTGATCGAGATCTCATCCAAGGCATCCAAAGAGATAGGAGCTCCGCCGGCAGGAAGGTTAGAGCCGATACCGAAACTATTGTTGAAGTCAGAACCATCTACCGTAAAGTTATTTTGACGGTAGTTTCCTCCTCCGATAGAAGGGCCGTTCGCTTGTGGCGTGGCACGCGTGATCTCGTTGATGCTGCGGCTAAAGGTGGGCAGCGTATTGATCTGACGGGTACCCACGTTGGTAACGGCACCGGTACGACCGGCGTTTAGAATTGAATTTCTTCTGCCGCCCACTACCACATTTTGCAATGCAGCAGCTGTACTAAGCAGTTCTGAGTTCAATACGTAGGGATCGCCAAGCTGCAAATAGATATTTTCAAACTTTTCTGCCTGGTGTCCGACGTAGCTTACCTCGATGGTGTACGGTCCACCCACCCGCATATTTTGGATGGTGTACTGCCCGCCGGTGCGGGTAACGGTAGAGTACCTGGTTCCAGAGGGCACGTGCGTGGCAACGATCGTGGCACCGACAAGGGCTTCTTTGTTGTTGCTTTTAACATCACCGGTCAGAACAGCGGTGGTGACCTGTGCAAAAACGGATGAAACCGTCATCAAAGCGACCACCAGCAGAAAGAGTATTCTCTTAAGCATATTTATATTGGTTTTCAGATGCAAAGAAAGGGAATATTCCCCAAAATAAATATAACGAAATATTGACAAATTTGAGTTTCAAACGGCATGGCTTACAAGCAGATGATTAAACCTGGGCCATACCTCTCAAAGGGGGCGGAGTTGGCTCATGGGCTGGCGGGAGAAAAGGGAGAAAGGCGTGGGGAGCCGGAATTGGGGTGTTGAATTATAAAAACTTGAAAGCCAATATTTTAATTCGACTTCTTTTTCTTTTTTGACCCGCCAAAAAAATCAGACAATTTGTCGTACTCCCTTTTATAGGACAGGCTGGCCCCTGCCCGGCGCGACCTGACCACACTGGCGCTGGTGCTGGCCGTAAGAAAATCGGCATTGGTCCGGTAGAAAAATGAGGCCCGGATGGTCCCGCTAGGGTTGATCAACCATTCCATCGTAACGTCAGGAAGCAGCAAGATGCTTTGTTGAACGCTTGACTGGGCTCCTTGTCCCAGCGGGGCATCCATTCCCAGTCCGGTCGAGATGATGAAACGATTGTCAAAAAAGGAGCGTCCAATAGAGAAGTTAACGTTGCTGCTTAGGTTGAGTGCCGTGCTGCTTGATGCCAATAAATTTCTATTGTATAACGAAGTGTTGAGATTGATGCGGTACTTATCGCTTCTAAGCAAGTTGCTAAAAAGTTTGTTGATCTGATCGCTAAGCACCGATAATAATATTCCCGATATGGTGCTTACATTAACGCCTGCGCCCGATAGACTTCCGCCCAGCTCATTAGGGGCAAAACTGTTGAATACGATCAGGTAGGTAACTTGTCGGTTGAGCTCGTTGACATTATTCTGCAGCTGCCTTATCAGCAGGGTCAGTTCAGGGTTGACCGTGGCTATACTGTTGGGGGGAAAATCAAGCGAAAAATTGATGGAGGGCTTGAATAGTTTGTCGGTCAGCTTGGCAATAACATATACATCACTGCGCGCATTGCTCACATCGGCGGTCAAGTTAAGTGTACTGGCCAGTGGCGCAAAGCTGACCCGTTCGCTTTTGTAAACAGCCTCGAATTTGATGTCAGCGTCATAGGGATCACCATTCCACTCAATATAGTTGGTAGCCCCTTTTCTGATCTCGAAAGGTTTTTTAAAAAAGGATTGAAAGGTGAACAAGTAGCTGCCTTCCTCTATCCCAAGTCTTCCGCGAAGCGTAAGAGGTTCGGTAGTGCCCGATCGGATCTTGAGCGTACCGCTTCCTTTTCCTTTGATCTCGTCTCCGGTCAGTTCGTCGAGAACCACTTTTACTTGCACCAACGGATTAGCCGTCAGCTCCAAGTCAAAAAGAATATTGTCACCACTTCTTTCGTAATCCTCATTTTCGATCTCTTTTCCGAATTTTCTCTCTACTAAAAAATCAGCCGTACCGCTCTCGCGTCCGGTGCCCGGTGGCAGCGTCACGAAACTGCTGTCTTTGTCCGATGCCGTTGCATTGAGCGTCATCACCATGTCGCTTTGCGGGCCGCGCAATTGCAACAGGGCCGTTCCCTTTACGTTTCCGTAGAACATGTCGTTGTCGGAACGGGTCGTATTGAGCAGTTGCACAGGACGGTTCTCTTGTTCGCCACGCGTACCAGGTTTACGGGTCGACACATCGAGGTCATAGAACAGGTCGTAGAAGGATTGATGATCGATACCACCGGTTATATAGATCGGATTTTGGGTAACGGTATCACGCAGTACCAGCCCATTCAATTCGATACGGGTGGGCGTCAGCTCGATCTCCTTGTCTTCGATGCTGTAATAGCATTGGGTGTAGTTGACACGAAGTCCCGCGTTACTAAGACGCCCCTTTCCGGTCACGGCAGGTCGATTTAAGTCTCCGCCAATGAGTATATCGCCAGTCAAATAGCCTGTAATATCACTGAAAAGATCACCTAAGAAACGCTCGAGTAATTTAATGGGATATTGCTGTGTGTTGAGCGAGATCTTGTTTTTTTCGGTTAATGAGTCTTTCGTATGTAGTAGCATGTCGAACGATAACCGTTCTTGTTGATTGAGTGTCGAGCCCTGTGCCGCGAGTATACCGCTCTCTTGATCAAACGACAGTTGAGCGCTGAGTTCTCCGATCGAATCATTGTCCAGCCGTAGTAAACGGGTTGTTATTGGACCGCTGCTGATACGTAGATGACCCACCGGATCTTCAAAAATTAGTTTTCCTGATACAACACCCTCAAGTCGATTATCGGGCAGTACATAGGGGGCAACGTCATTCAGATTGATATTGGACAATTCCAGACTGATCCTGTCTTTTTGATCCGCCTCTCTGGCCATGGTGCGCAGCCTTACCTGTTGCTCCCCCTCGTACAACAACAGATCGCCGCTTACCGGGCTATTTTTTCTTAGCACCAGCTCTCCTTCTTCGCCAAGCGTCCATAGTTTTCCATTGATCGTAAAGTCGGAGGGGTCCCAGTGCAGCGCAAAGCCGTCTTTGAAAGTGGTCACCAGCGCATTCAGATTAAGTTTTTCAACGCCACTTCCTTTGCCAGAGCGTAGCTGTATTCTCGAGGAGTCATTGCTGGCGCTAAACTGCAAGTTTACGGGCGGTAACGATACGGTATCGTTAAAGGTAAATTGCGAGACGCTTCCCTCCAGTTGCAGACGGTCATTGGCAGCCGCACTGTTAATGATGATCCGCTCAGCGCCATATTGTTCGTAGCGTAATTCGGGTATGACAGCCTGCAGCGAAAAGGTATTTTCGGCAGCAGACCAGTGGCCCTCAATGCTGCTATAGTTCAATCCTGACCAGCCAGGTGCCAATGCGGTCAAAAATGGTCCTGCCAGCATGGTTTGCAACGAAAAGTCGAGCCGGGTATCGGGGGCCGGCTGAGTAGGGAGTGTGAATTGAGAAGGGTAGTAGCGGGCTAAAAAATGTTGTCCGATCAAACCAATCTCGTCTAACTGGTACTGCCCCTTCAGGTATGCGCTGAATTCGTTGGAGTGTACCGTGATGTTTTTTTGTAGTTCGGTGTTATTGATCTGTACGACGAGGGAATCTAGCGGGAGCAGCTCATCTCTTACGCTAATGGCCGCATTCCGAAAGGCGAGAGTTGCCTCCAGTTGACTCCTATCTTGGTATCTGATATCAGACTCGACTTGTCCAGAAAGTTGAATAGGCTTTGCAGAAAGCCCGAGTTCTTTTAGGGAAGCTTTTTCGATCGTGCCAATCACTTGGATCTTTGTTTCTGTGTTACCGGCGTAAAAAGTGGCTTCGAGGGGTCCTGTTGACAAGTGTTCATCTTGTATCCGCGTTTTAAAACGAAATAATTGATCTCGTAGCGAGCCCTCTATTCGAATGTTGCGATAGGTGTAATTGTTGTATTCCAGCGTACTAATAACGCCCTCGAAAGTTGACGCTGCATCCGGCCACCGTATTCCCCGGCCTTGCGTGCTGCCTTTAAAATCAATGCGGCCTAGCGAGGATACTCCACTGAGCGCACCCAGGTCAAAGGCGGAGAGTTCAATCGAGCCATCATATTCCGGAGGTCGGTTGGCAGCTAGCTTTACCTGGAGTTGTGTGCCTACGGTTCCCAAACCGGTCTGCCAGTTTCCCCTAGCGGTAAATTGTTGTTGTTGTGCGGTGAGCGAGCCCTGAAATCGCAGGTAGCGTAGCTTCGACAGGTCAATATTTTTTTGTTGGGCTAACGATGGTATAAACAGTACAAGGTCCTCATACGAGGTGTTCAGACGTTTTGCCAGCAGATCGATCCTTCTTTTTCGTTGATCCCTCAGCTGCCGCAATGTTATGTCTCCCTGCAAGAAGCTCTCATTGCCTGCTTGCAAAAGAATGTCGGTGATGTCGAGATGATCGGTATTGCCACTGATTCTTGCCTTTAGTTGAACATCTTTGTTAAAAGCAGCGGCGGCAGGATAGAAAAAAGCAATGTCTTTACTGCTGATGAGCGAATACAAGATCTGTGTCTCTATATGAGCCGCCTCTCTCAAAGCCGCTTGAGGGGTCGATGTAGGAAAACGAAGTTGGGTCCGTTGTTTTACAACGCTATGATCGGTCTGCAGCAAGAAGCTGTCTAACGTTATGCTACCGGGCGTCCAGGCTACCTTACTTTCCAATTTTTTTATCGCAAAGCCACTGCGTTCCTTAGCACTAAGCGTAAGTGTACTTTGTAGCGTATCTCCTTCGATGGATGTATTACTGAGTAAAAGATTTAGTTCATTGATGGCCGGCTGGTTGGCATCGAACAAGCCGGGAACAAGTTTTCTGCCTTGCTGTGTAATGGTCAGGCTGCCATTTCTTATTTCAACGCGTCTTAGTTGAAGATTAGGTAGGTCTACCGGAAAAAAAGAACCTTGCTCGGTATCAGGCTTTACGTAAGACGGCTGTTCACTTTTTTTTGAAGCGGTTGCTTTTGTGGCAGCAAATTGGTCCCAGCTCATTTGTGGGTCATCTATTAGCAACGATCGGATGCGAATGGGTCTACTGTCGGTAGAGAGGCGATCGGCCTCCAGCTCCAGTTGCTCCAAGCGGGCGTGCAGCGAGTTTCCTTCCCAGCGGTCAGTACGTTCAAATCGGATGGAGCGAAGTGAGAGGTGGTGTAGGTGCACCGGTGCCGTTTTTTTGGCCGGCTTGCTGCTGTCGGCTGATCCTCCGGTAAAATAATCGATAATGAACTGATGCCGCCATATACTGTCGCTTCGATAGAGTCTTACAAATGCATTATCGAGTTGTACATGCGTAAGATCAATGCTATCCTTTACAAAAAACCAGTCGGTAAGGCGCAGCTCTAGTTGTTGAGCATACACGATGGTGTCTTGTTGACGGTCCATCACCAGCAATCCTTGCAGCGCAAATCGGTCCAATAACGAAAACGAAACGCGGTCTACCGCTATTCGAGTGGCCAGTCTGGTAGAGAGTAGCCCGGCTACTTTTTTCCCCAGCCAGCTTTGCACGGCAGGTGTCTTGAGCAGCAAAAAAATGCTGCAAAGCAATATCAAGACAGTAATGGCTGCCCACTTTATTATTTTCGCTGCTGTTCTCAGAAAAATTCGTTCGTTGTAAAATTAGTGAAAGAGCCCCAGTAAGATTGGTTAAATTGCTTAAAATCGACCCTATGAAACGCCTGCTTTTTGTTGCCTGCTTATTGAGTAGCTTTTGTGGAATCGCCCAATCGACTGCGCCGGTGCCTACTTCCTCTTTGGGAAATTATGTGCTGGTGATCCATGGTGGAGCCGGAACAATAAGTAAGGACCAGATGACACCCGAGCGCGAAAAACGCTATCATGCCTCTCTTAATAAAGCCTTACAAGCGGGTGCGGCCATATTGGAAAAGGGAGGTTCTTCTCTCAATGCCGTGGAGGCTTGTGTTCGTGTTCTCGAAGACGATCCACTCTTTAATGCAGGTAAGGGAGCTGTGTTTACGGCCGAGGGTGTAAATGAGTTGGATGCGGCCATCATGGAGGGTACAACCTTGAGGGCGGGCTCTATTGCCGGGGTGCGAACCATTCGTAATCCTATCTCGGCAGCCCGAGCCGTTATGGAACGCTCAGAGCATGTACTGTTGACCGGAAAAGGTGCAGAGTCCTTTGCCAAAGAGCAAGGGCTGGAGATCGTAGATCCCTCTTATTTCTACACACCGGAAAGATGGGAGTCTTTGCAGCGAGCCCAAAAAAGAGATTCTCTTACCTCTGCTGGTACTCCCAATCGTAGCGCCGCTGCTTTACAAGAGCAACGTATCAGCCGTTATGGCACGGTAGGTGCCGTTGCACTCGATCAACAAGGTCGCTTGGCGGCCGCCACCAGCACCGGTGGTATGACCAACAAAAAGTGGGGCAGGGTAGGCGACGCTCCCATCATTGGCAGCGGAACCTATGCTAACGATAGTACCGTGGCTATTAGTTGTACAGGTTGGGGCGAGTACTTTTTACGGCTGGTGATGGCCAAATCGATCAGTGATCGAATGGAATTCGGGCGACAACCGTTACAGCAGGCTGCCGAAGAATTGGTGATGCGGCAATTGCCTGCCCTCGGTGGAGACGGAGGGTTGATCGCGGTCGATAAGCAAGGAAATATCTCTATGCCTTTTTGTACAGAGGGAATGTACCGGGGTTACATCAAAAAAGAAAAGTCAACGGGCATGCTGCAGACGGAGACCTTTATCTTTAAGTGAGCGGTCGATTAAAATTTGTGACCAAAGGTGAGTACCAGGCGGCTTCCGCGGGCATCTATACGTGCTCCTTCCACTGCTTGTTGCGACAGGCGATAGGCGTAGTGTGAGTCCTTGCCGGTAGTATGTACAAAGGTCACATCAACAAAATTGCCCTTATTTCGATAGCCAAGACCACCGCTAAGTTGTACTCGACGTCCTTGTGGAGAATAGCTCTCGCGGTAGGGATTTCCCAGTAAGGCGAATCCGGCCCTTGTCATTAGAGTGGTAAACTTTAGCTCGCCGCCCACGCGAAGATTGAGGGCGCTTCTAAATGAGTTATCGATAGTCTTGTTGAGGTCCTTAAAATAGTTGCGGGTCGATTGGCTATTGTCAATTTCCGGATCCACCCGAAAAGAGGAGGCGCTGTAGTTCACATATTCCAAGTCTGCCGTTAGAAATCCTTTTTGCCTGGTTACGTCGGCTGTTTCGTTGATCACGTACGACCCACTAACCAAAAAGCGGTAGGGTGTAAGATGAAAATAGGTGAACTGCGCATCCTCTCCGTTTGTAAAAAGCGAGGAAGCTTGTGTTTGTACCCCCTTGTAGTTTTCGGTGTCTGTGGTAACAGTGGCAGCGTAAATGTCGGTTAGACGTAGCCAGGTAGGTGTATGAAAGCTAATGCCAAACCGCCAGAAGGGTGCGGGACGATAGATCATGCCTAGCTTCAGGTTTAATCCATTTCCGTTTGTTTCCAGTCTTTGTTCTAGGGTCGCGTAATCGAAGTTGTTAAGGTCTTGGGTAGCATCGGCCTCTGTAAACGTGCTGGTACGGTTGTAAAAAATAAAGGGAATGCCCAGCGTAAATCCAAAATAGATCTTTTCGTTCACTGATCCCCCGTAACCCAGGGCCAATTCGTTGACGGCACCGCGGCTGCGAATGGAGTTTTCTTGTAAGAGCCCTGAAGAAGGGGTGGCTCTTGTCTTATAGCGAAAATTCCCGGAGCTTCCCCCTCCAATAGTATCTATCCAGTAGGTATTGAAGGCCAGGCTGCTTCCAAAGGGAAAGTCTTGCGCTACCCGGTTGGCATCACCGATCGATCCCACCTCTTCTAAAAACCGCTGTGAATAGGAGTGGCGGTTGTTGAGTCCGCGGTACAGTAGGTTACTGCTAAACGTGGTCGTCTGGTTAAGCGCAATGGCAAATGCGCCTGTTCTTTTTTGCTCGCCCCTCTTTCCCGTTCCATGGTCCTGAAATTGGGTGCCCGTCACCAGGCCAATGATGCCAAATCCAAGATTGCCACGCTGATCGGACTCGGTTCTTCCCAGATAAGTGCTTTTATTGCGAAGGCGCTGGTAGGCCGGCGATAAAATCAGGTCACAGGTCTTGTAAAATCCCAGTCCGGCCGGATTAACGAACAACGCAGAGAGATCGCCACCGAGCGATGCCATGGCTCCTCCTATAGCTTGTTGACGGGCGGTGCCGTTGGGT
>CANGTM010000010.1 GCA_947456825.1 Chitinophagaceae bacterium | reverse complement strand
TGGTGGCTACCCCCTTTCCTCCTCTAAAATCGGCCCATATAGGAAAGATATGCCCTATTACAGCGGCCAGCCCCAATAAGGTCTGCAGATTTTGAAATGCCATTCCCTCAGGCTCATAATCGGGAAGTAAAAGGGCTAACTGTACGGCTAGTACGCCTTTTAACATGTCTGCAATCATCACCAGGGTACCCCATTTTGACCCCATTACTCGGTAAACATTGGTAGCTCCAGCGTTTCCGCTACCATACTCCCTAATATCAATGTTGAAAAACCGACGGCTGACCATTACAGCCGTAGGAACACTACCTAAAAGGTAGGCAATGAGGATTAACAGGATCTCGTTCATTACAAACTGGCTTAACAAAAATATGACAATTTGTTAATATGCCAGCCGCATCATCATCCAATCGCCTTGTTCTTTAACTGATAACACCCGAAGACCCAAAGAAGTACAAACTGTTTCCATAGCGGTCCGATCGGTGCATAGTAACCCACTCAAAAGTAGTTGCCCCCCATTTTGTAGCAAACGAACCAGATCGGGCATATACGCTACAAGGATATTGAGATTTATATTGGCAACAATACAATCAAAGCAATCAGATGTGGGTGGCCGATCTGACAACTCGAACTTGATTTGAGCAGCGCCATTGGCAGCCGCATTTTCGTGGGCGTTTTCTATGCTCCACGGGTCGTTGTCTATGGCCACTATACGACGGGCACCCAGTTTAGCGGCCACAATTGCCAAAATACCGGTACCGGTTCCAAAATCAAAGACTTCCTTATTTTCAAAATTCAATGTACTCATCTCGTCCACCATCAATTGCGTAGTAGCATGATGCCCCGTGCCGAAACTCATTTTTGGGGTAATGACGATCTCGTGTTGCGTATGTTCACAAGGGGGATGAAAAAAGGCCCTGATATGTAAAAAGGAACCGATCGTAACGGGCTCAAAGTTCGATTCCCATTCCGAATTCCAATTGGTCGGTTCTATCTCATTTTTAATATAAGAAACGGCGAAAGTGCCGACGATCTCATCGAGAGCCGCAGACTCAAAATGCATTGTAGGTATATAAGCGAGCAATGACTGCTCCCTTTCTTCGAATCCCTCATAGCCCGCTTCTCCCAGCAAAGCGATAAGGGCATCGGTTTGCTCCGGTGTAACGCCTGTAAATTTAATCTCTGTGTACGATCGTGTCATCGGTTAGAAATTACTATTTGTGCCAACTTACTATGAAAAAAGCCCTGCCGAAGCAGGGCTTAGTTTTTTATTTCATTTCTTATTCACTCTCGGCAGGTGTCTGCTGATCGGGTTTAGGGATCAGCGCCTTGCGCGAAAGCTTGAATTTTCCAGACTTAGGATCCGTGCCGATCAGTTTTACTTTCATCGGATCACCCTCCTTCACCAGCCCTTCGAGCGTCTCAAGTCGCTTCCAGCTTACCTCGCTTATATGTACCAATCCTTGTTTGCCTGGCAGAAACTCTACAAACGCGCCGAATGGCATTATTGATTTTACAACAGCGTCGTAGGTGTCACCGATCTGCGGTACAGCGACGATACCCTTGATCCACGATACGGCTTTTTCTACCCCTTCTTTGTTAACGCTAAAGATGCTAACCTCACCTCTGTTATTGATCTCTTCCAGGGTAATGGTAGTTCCGGTTTCACGCTGGATCTCTTGAATAACTTTACCACCGGGCCCGATGACCGCACCAATAAATTCCTTATCGATGAATAATTTGACCATACGGGGTGCATGCGGCTTAACTTCCTCGCGAGACGCAGGAATACAATTGTACATGGCATCCAAAATATGGAGGCGTCCACGACGAGCCTGATCGAGCGCTTTGCGCATTACCTCCATCTTTAGTCCGTCTACTTTGATATCCATCTGAACACCACAGATACCATCGCGGGTACCGGTCACTTTAAAGTCCATATCACCTAAGTGATCTTCGTCACCCAAGATATCGGTGAGGATGGCGTACTTATCATCTTTGGTGATCAATCCCATGGCTACTCCCGATACGTGCTTGGGAATACCCACGCCAGCATCCATCAGCGCCAAGGAACCGGCACAAACAGTTGCCATGGAAGAGGATCCATTGGATTCTAAAATATCACTGACCACACGAACCGTGTACGGAAAGTCACCGGTCGGCATCATTTGCTTCAGCGAGCGCTGGGCAAGATTGCCATGACCTACTTCGCGACGGCTTTGTCCACGCATCATCTTTACTTCGCCGGTAGAGAAAGGAGGGAAATTGTAGTGCAAATAAAATTTGGAATCAACGGACTTGGCAGCACTTTCCACCAACAATTCATCCATGGGAGTTCCGAGAGTTACGGTTGTCAGTGATTGGGTCTCACCACGAGTGAATAAAGAGGACCCGTGAGGAGAAGGTAACACATCGACTTCCATATCGAGCGGACGAACCGTTTCGAGATCACGGCCGTCGAGACGAATTTTCTCGTCAAGTATCATATCTCTAACTACGTCATACTGCAGATCGCCATAATAAACACCGGCCAACTTCTTGGTAAGGTCAGGTAAGCTCTGCTCATCAGATAGGCCGGCCTCTTTTTTAAGGTAGCTCATCAGCTCGACTTTGATGGCGTCAAAACGGTCAGAGCGTTCATGCTTGCCAAATTTTCCTTTGGCCACCTCGTATACTTTAGGTTGTGCAAAGGCATAGATCTTAGCCTTGAGTGCTTCGTCGGAGGCGGGTTTTGTATACTCTCTTTTGGCACTAACACCGGCTAAAGCTCTTAATTCTTGCTGAGCTTTAACCTGAATTCGAATGGCATCGTGTGCCAATTCGAGCACCTTGCAAAGATCTTCCTCGCTACACTCTTGCGCTTCCCCTTCTACCATCATCAAGTTCTTTTCGGTGGCAGCGATTATGAAATCCATATTGGACCTTTCCATTTGGCTGCGCGTAGGATTGATGATAAACTCACCGTCTACTCGAGATACACGAACCTCGGAGATGATCTCTTTGATAGGAATATCAGATACTGCAAGGGCAGCAGAAGCTGCCAGGCAGGCCAACGCATCGGGCATGATCTCAGGATCGCTGGAAATGAGCGTGACCAATACTTGAACGTCACAGAAATAATCTTCTGGAAATAGCGGACGAAGCGCGCGATCGATCAAACGACTGGTGAGCACCTCGTAATCATTAAGCTTCGCTTCGCGTTTAAAGAAAGAACCCGGAATACGACCGGCGGCCGCAAATTTTTCTTGGTAATCGACGGTCAGGGGAAAGAAGCTTTGCCCCTCTTTAGGCTCACGGTTGGCCACCACGGTAGCCAAGATCATGCAATTGCCCATCGAAACGGTAACTGCACCATCAGCCTGGCGGGCTATACGGCCTGTCTCGATCGTAACGATCCGACCTTGCCCGATATCAATTTTTTTACTAATAGGTTGTTGTAACATACACGATTTTTTTAGAGACAATGCCTCTGGAATATAAGTAGGTCAATAAGGATTGGACATAGCGTGCGACAATTAATGCCTTGCCTTTTTAAAGACAAGAGACAGCTCCATCCATTCCTACCAAAAAATTATTTTCTGATTCCCAACTGCTCGATCAACTTACGATAACCACTGAGGTTATGCTTTTGTAAGTAATTTAGAAGACGTTTGCGCTTACCTACCAGCTGCATAAGGCCGCGGTGTGTAGAGAAGTCTTTCTTGTTGGTTTGAAGATGATTGCTGATCTGACTGATCCGCTCGGTGAGCAGGGCGATCTGTCCCTCGATAGAACCGGTGTTCGTAGCGCTACCGGCGTACTGAGAGATGATGGTTGCTTTTTTTTCTTTTGCTAAAGGCATCTTGGTAAATTTTAATTTTTCATCCGATTATCTGATTCATCCGACATCAGGGCCGCAAAAGTAAGACAAACACCTTGAATAGCAAGGGTTCAGCAGTGGTTTTTTTACAAATTTAGCCTCGCTTGCCCTTGATTATCAGACGATAGCTTAGTTTTGGCCGGTGAATCATTCCACCGATACCCAAACCATCTTACGGTTGCAGTTACCTACCGATCCTCGCTGGGTAGATCTGGCAGCCCTTTCGCTCGAAGATATTTTGACCGATCATGCCTATTGTGAGCAAAAGGCAGCTACCACCTGCATCTCACTCATACAGCGTTATTCGATGCACGAGTTGATCGTAAAAGAGCTTTCCCCTATCGTAACCGAGGAATGGGGTCATTTTCGCGCCGTATTGGCGGAGTTGGATAAAAGAGGGTTACGGCTGGGCAAGCAGCGTAAAGACCTCTACGTAAATGCACTGCTGGACTTTCAGCAAAAAGGGGGCGACCCCGAAGGAAGGCTGCTGGATCAACTGCTAACCATGGCCTTGATCGAGGCCAGAAGCTGTGAACGCTTTAAGCGGCTTAGCGAAGGACTTGAAGATCCTTATCTAAGAAAGTTCTATCGGAAATTCATGGAAAGTGAGGCCGGACATTACACCCTTTTTATACGACTTGCCGACCACTACATAGACAAAGAAAAGGTCAGAAAAAGATGGAGAGAATGGCTGCACTACGAAGCCCAGGTGATCGAGTCGCTCGAGGTAAGAGGAGACCGAATACACTGATATGCACAAACCCCTTATTCAAGAAGCCTTGGAGGCCCTGTGGGGAGTCGGTGATAAATGGCACCATGAATCCATTGGAGACGGACTGATCAATTATTCGTACTGCGCCACAACCCAATTTAACGAGAGGGTTTTTTTACAACAGATCAACGGTGCCGTTTTTTCGGATCCCGACCGGATCGTCAGTAATCTACAACTTATTTACTCAGCATTACAGGAGCGAAACGCTGCCCATCTGATTGCAAGGCCCATACCCTTTAAGAGCGGGGCCTGGTTATTCTGCGACACGAACGGACAGTTTTGGCGTGCAGCGGACTATATACCCTCCAAGACTATTCATAACACCATCGACCTGTCTGTGCTGCGGTTAGCCGTGCAGGGCTTTGCCAGTTTTACCACAATGCTGAGCGAACTTGATACCGGTAAGCTCTACCCTACCCTTGACAACTTTCATGATCTATCGCTACGCTATAACCAGTTTCGGCAAGCGCTACATGAGGGAGACCAGAGCCGCATTGCGGAAACGGGCTGGCTTATTGAAGCCTTGGAGAAAAGAACCGGATACGTACGGCTGTATCGCCAACTAGTCGAAGCGCCAGCCGATTTTAAAAAGAGGGTGATGCACCACGACGCTAAACTCAGCAATATACTCTTTGATTCCACTGGACAACAAGTGATGGCCATCGCCGACCTGGACACCACTATGCCGGGCTATTTCTTTTCTGACTTGGGCGACATGGTACGATCGATGTCCGCATCGGCGGATGAAAATACTGAGCAGCCGAAGAAGGTCCATGTTTTACCCGCTGCCTATGAGACCATCTTCAGTAGCTATCGCGACACTATTAAAGAACAATTGACGGTAGCCGAAAATTCGCTGCTGCATGCTGCAGGGCTTTTGATGATATACATGCAATCCCTCCGCTTCTTAACTGATTTCTTGCAGGGTGATCGTTACTACCAGACAAAAAGACAAGGCCAAAACAAAGATCGTGCCGTGCATCAATACACATTATTATGTTCGCTAGAAGACTTGTTACAAAAAAAGTATCAATTCCACATCGACTGAATCATCGAAGGGTCTCCTCTTTAAAAAATGCCAGCTCGCGGCTTAGGTCAATGTGAGAAAACTGCTCTTGCAACGAGCGAGTAAGGTCTAATTGTTGTAACAAAAATTGCCGATGAGACTGCGTATTGGGTTGGCGTGGCCGGTGACGCATGGCGGTAACAATTTTTTTGATCTGTTCAGCTAGCTGTCTTGACCCTGGCCCCACACAATGCTGCATGAATTGCTCGAGTACGTACGAAGTAGCTGCATAGTTGGGGTGTACCAGGTCAATGTCATAGAAACGATAATCACGCAACACATCGATCACTAATTCGTAGGCCGGAAAATAATAGAAGGGAACCGCTTTTTCTTCGAGACGTTGCAAGGCTTCAAATAAACGCGCCTTGCTACGGTTGTTCTCAACGGCCCCATCGCGAATATGACGAACCGGACTAACCGTTACCACAATACGGGCATTGGGTCTCAGTTTGTAAAAGGCGGTGAAACAATCCTCCAATAAAGCAACGATCTCCTCTACAGTCATCAGCTCCTTCGAAAACCACTGCTGCGGAGCGCGGTGGCAATTAGCTACCGGCTGGTGTAACGCGTAACCGGCCCTGTCGGCTTGCTCGGTCAGCTTATAACAGAATGAGGAGCCCAGCGTTATTATCAGCCAATCCGTTTTTTGAATAAAATCATGTGCTTGTCGTTGAGACTCGTTAATAGCAGCCAGGCAGTCTTGCTGGCTGGTAAAAGAAAAACGGGAGTGGTGATCCCAGCTATGCCAACATTCCTGAAAATAGAAAAGATCGTCTGCGGTGTACCACTTGTTATTGATATAGGAGTGGATGGAACGACAAACCGCATCGGGTCCAAACAAAATACCATGAGGGTTTTGCAATACAGAGAACTTCAACTCCCCGAGCCCATCCCCAATGTGCTGGGTAAAACAAGAACCGATCAAAAAAAGTCGTTGCCCATATTCAATGGGCATATCGGGCTTTTTTATATGAAGAGGGAGTTGCCACTGCATAATCAGGCAAATAATTGTTGAGCATTCAACGAACAATCCAGCAACTGATTTTTATCGATACCGGTCGAATATCCCTTTTCATCTAGCCATTCCACCAGTAGCTCCATATTGAGGTTGCTGACCAACCGGTCAGATGCCATCGGGCAGCCACCGACGCCACCAAATGCCGCGTCATAGCGGTAACAACCCGCTTGTAGGCCGGCCTCTACCTTCTCTTGCCATCCGGTAGGGCTCGCATGCAAATGCAACCCGGTCTCAATCTCCGGAAATTCTCTCTTAAAGGATGAAGCAAGTCCATATACTTGATCAGGCGAAGCCATACCCACCGTATCAGCCAACGAAAAAATGGTAATACCCAACGGTTGCAATCGATGCGCCCACTCCAGTACTTCGTCGACATGATAAACATCCCCATAGGGATTTCCAAAGGCCATTGAAAGATATACTACCAATTTTCGTTGTGCGATCACGCATAATTCTTGCAGCGCCTGAATCGTACTAAAAGCCTTTTCTCTGCCAGCGTTGGTATTTCGCTGCTGGAAGGTCTCCGACACGGAAAAAGGGAACCCCAAAAAATCAATGGACGAAAAAGTAAGCGCATCATGAGCACCCCTTTCGTTGGCTACAATAACTAATCTCTTGGAAGAAGAGGCTACTGTCGATAATTGCCGAAGTACATCGGCGGTATCAGCCATCTGAGGGATGGCCTTTGGCGAAACGAAACTACCCATATCGAGCGTATCAAACCCCACCTGCAGTAATGACTGTACGTACGAAACTTTGTCTGCTGTAGGAATGATTCTTTCGAATCCCTGCATAGCATCGCGGGGGCATTCAATAAGTTTTATATCGATGGTCTGTTTCATTGCATTCGTTGATCGCAGGCAGGTATTACGCTTTTACATTCTCTGCTTCATCGCCTCGTACAAGATCATACCGGTCGCTACCGATACGTTTAGTGACTCGAAATCGTTTTGCATGGGTATCGAAAACGTTAGATCACATTGTTTTTGCAAGGCGGGATAGATACCTTTGTCCTCGCTACCGAGCACGATGGCTATAGGCAATGTAAGATCTACCGAAGATACCAGTGTGGTAGATCGCATTACGGCTGCCAATACTTGTATACCGTTCAAATGCAAGGTATCTACTGCCTTTAGTAATGAGGGCACCCTGCAAACGGCGATCTTTTCTAAAGCACCCGCAGAGGTAAGAATAGCATCTTCTTGTAGTGCCCCTACTCCCCTTTCAGGAATGATCAACGCATGTACACCTGTGCAATAGGCCGTTCGGGCGATACCACCTATATTTCTGATGTCTGTTATTCCATCCAAGATTAAAAAAAGAGGTGACTGACCGCTTTCTATCGTTTGTGAGATAACGTCTTGCAAATCGCTGTACTGCACTCTTGATTTTTGCGCGATACACCCTCCATGCGTCCCCACATTGAAATTATCCAACTTTATGGCCGGTACGTAAAGTACAGGCACCCCATGCTCAGCGGCAAGCTTGCGAATGGAACCGGCGTCAGCTCCCTGTAGTTTTGTGTCAAGGTAGATGCGATCTAGTGCAGGCCCCTGTGCCAGCGCCTGTAATACAGCAACAGGGCCCACAATAAGTGTGTTTTTTTTGGGGCGGGGCGATGATTTTCTATACGACTTCACTTGGCAAAGAAAAGAAAAAAAAGACCCGCCACAACGGGCAGGTCTTTTAACCTTACGATTAAGCTTGATTATCTGAGCCCGAAAGCCTTTTTGACCTTAGCGACATAGTCGAGCTTTTCCCAGGTAAAGAGCTCTACTTTTCGCTTGATCTGTTTTCCATTAGGGGCCGTAAATACTTTTTCTACCATTTGTGGTGAACGACCCATATGACCGTAAGCGGCCGTTTCGGAGTACATAGGATTGCGCAATTTTAAGCGTTGCTCAATAAAATAAGGACGCATATCAAAAACGCCTTCGACGATCTTTCCGATCTGTCCGTCGGTAAGGTTGACCTTAGCCGTACCGTATGTATTCACATTGATGCTGGTGGGCTTAGCGACACCGATGGCATATGAAACCTGTACGAGCACCTCATCGGCAACTCCCGCTGCTACCAGATTCTTGGCGATATGACGAGTGGCATAAGCAGCCGAACGATCCACTTTTGAAGGATCCTTGCCGCTAAAGGCACCACCGCCGTGCGCACCCTTGCCGCCATAGGTATCCACGATGATCTTACGACCGGTCAGACCCGTATCTCCATGCGGTCCTCCGATAACAAATTTGCCGGTAGGATTAATGTGATACTTAATGTCGCTATTAAAGAGCTTGGCATATTTCTTATACTTCGTCTTGATGCGAGGTATCAAGATGTTTATCACATCGTTCTTGATTCGTTGGAGCATTCTGGCTTCCTGATCGAAATCATCATGTTGGGTAGAGATAACGATGGCGTCTATACGAACCGGCTGGTTGTTGTCATCGTACTCGAGCGTCACCTGACTCTTTGCATCAGGACGCAAATAGGGCATCTTTGAGTTCTTTTCTCTGCGTATGGCCGCCAGTTCGATCAACAGGTTGTGCGCCAGGTCGAGTGCAAGAGGCATGTAATGCTCCGTTTCGTTGGTAGCATAGCCAAACATCATTCCTTGGTCGCCGGCTCCCTGGTCTTCTTTTTTCTTTCTATCAACTCCCTGGTTGATATCGGCAGATTGCTCATGTATAGCAGACAAAACACCGCAACTACTCGCTTCGAACATGTATTCACTCTTCGTGTATCCGATCTTGCGGATAACACCGCGAGCGATCTCTTGTACATCAAGATAAGCTTTTGACTTTACCTCACCGGCCAATACCACTTGACCAGTAGTGACCAATGTCTCGCAGGCCACTTTGGACTGTGGATCGAAGGCGAGAAAATTATCGATGAGAGCATCAGAGATCTGATCGGCTACTTTATCGGGATGTCCTTCGCTGACAGACTCCGACGTAAACAAATAAGGCATGATTAACAGGTTTAGGATTAGGATTACAAAGATAGGGTTGGTCCCCGTTAAAATAAGAATGATGACCCCTAATTACAACTTGGAGTATACAACCCTCAACCGTAGTCTTTTGGCGGGATTGATAAAGTTACCACCGGCAATAACGATCCGGCCATAGGCTACCTGGTCGGAAATGGCCAACTGGCTTATCCGTCGAAACTGCGATGAATAGGCAAAGGTCCTGAGAGGGGCCTGTATACGAAGCGTAAAGTTCGAAGAGTCATTGGTTACGATGCGTTGCACATAACGGGTGATATCAAACTTATACGTACTGTCTCTTAACAACAATCCGCCAAATCGTGCATAATCATAACTAAAGGAGTTGAAATTATCCCTGGGGCTCATGTCAAAATCGAAAAGACGGGCGGTATCGCCTCGGGCATTGATGCGGTCTAAGTAAAGGGCCTTAGGGAAAAAGAAGTAAGACTGCTGTTGGGTTTCCAGCGGGGTCACAATTAATTCAGCGCGGTGAATAACGGCATTTTGCAGCGTATCCAGTCCGGGAATCTGTATAGTGGCATAAGAACCGGGACTAGACTGCAGATAAACCTTATCATCAGTAGGCTGGTTATTGGCCAAATACTGAGCAAAGGCCGCTGCAGGGGTTCTTCTGACCAAATTGGCCTGTCCTCCCTTGGAGTGATAGAATTCGGTCAGTGTTGTGTCGATCGTTCCGTTCTTCCTTACCCTGAAATAAACAATAAGCTTGGTCTTGAGATCGGAGGGAGAAAAGTAAGTCAGTGCATTACCGTTATTGTCGGATTTGATCGCCAGACCGCGAAACAATGAAAGGAACATGGAATCGCTCTTGTAAGCTCCGTTAGCGGTAGAAGTGGTATCATAGCTCGCAAAACGTGAACCTAACTGTGAACTAAGAGGAATGCGAATAACGCCGGCGATCTTTGATGTATCCCTTTTTCTGATAAATGTTACGCTATCGCCAAGTTGCTTCATACGATAGGTCTTTGAGCCTAGCTCAGATCCGCGAGTAGCAAAATCGGGCTGGTTATACTTATAAAGAGTCGTATCATTAAAACCAGCCTGCTGACTGATCTCAAATACCCGTAACGTTTGAAGGCTATTACTATCTCCGTAATAACCCCTGTAAGAGAGAGACAAGATAACCGAATCTATACCGACGATGGAGTCTTTATTGAAAAAGGGATAGAACTTGGCCGAAATAGGCAGAACATTGAAATAGGCATCGGCATGCGTCTTACCGAATTCACGGTCATCGTCAATATGGCCCAAAGCCATATCATCTGAATAGAACACTTTATTGGAATCAATAAAGAGCGCGTTGTCGGTGCGCGTCTCCAGAAAGGTCTGAAAGGTGCGAATATTATCGATGGCCGGTAATACATCGCCCCCCAATTCGGTGGGATTATTGATCTTGGTACAGCTAACAAACAAGAGGAGTGTAAAGCCTAAGGGCCATATACGTTTTGTGTTCCTGTGCAATGAAAAGAGAGAAATCGCTCGCATTACTTCGTGGCAAGATCGTTATAGAGTTGCAAATAGTCTGTTAAATCTCCTTCCGGTTGAAAGGGCAGCGTTTTCTTGCCTTTCACCTTGGAAAATTCTTCCATCAATTTTTTATCGATTTTGTCGGCTCCGAACGTAATGGCATCGGCATAACTGGCCGCGCCTCTGAAAAGAGCCGTATTGGTTCCCTCCTTGAATAATTCAAGGTCTTTGTCTTTCAAACTCGCATGTATCATTGCCTTCTTTACAAAGCCTGAACCCAATTTTTCTTTGAAGGTATTCGTGCCAATAGTATAGATGACCTTACTGTGCGCAAACACTGGCTCTTTTCGATACAGCGTCTTCAAGTAGGCAGGAATCAGGGAGGTCATCCAGCCACTGCAATGAATCACATCGGGGGGCCAGCCAAATTTTTTAACGGTTTCAAGCGCCCCTTTACAAAAGAAAACGGTCCGCAGGTCGTTATCATCAAACCATTTTTCACTTTCGTCATGAAAGACGAACTTGCGACGGAATAGCTCTTCGTTATCCAAAAAGTAAACCTGCAAACGAGCGCTGGGCAAAGAAGCCACCTTTATCTGCAAGGGCATGTCGTCGTTGTCGACCGAAACATTGATACCCGACAAACGAACCACCTCGTGCAGACGATGTCTTCTTTCGTTGATAACTCCAAAACGGGGCATGATGCAACGCACCTCAAAGTTGTTCTCGTTTGCCTTGATGGCAAGCTTGTTGACGATCTCCGAAAACTCTGTGAGTTCGAGGTAGGGAGACATCTCGTTGGCTATGAACAGGATACGCTTTTTGGGAGCCATAGGGGCTGCAAAGTTAACAAATTAGGGGCATCTGTGCAATTTAACCAGTGAAATGTCTAACCGCTTCAAAATCATAGTACAATACATTGCTTTTCTGAGCTTGGGACTTTTTTTTGCCTGGCTGTCAGTGAAGAATTTGACCGATGATGACCTTGGTCGGATCAAAGCCTCCCTGGCCGGCTCTCGCCAGTGGCTCATCGTTCCCGTTTTTTTAGTGCTGGTCCTCAGTCATTATCTGCGTGCCCTGCGGTGGCGGCTCTTGATGATGCCGTTGGGGCATAGACCTTCTACTATCAATACATTTTTTGCCGTACTAATCGGTTATCTGATCAATCTGGGGGTTCCCCGACTGGGCGAGGTGGCTAAGTGCACGTTACTGGCCCGCTACGAGAAGTTACCTGCCGAACAACTGATCGGCACCATCATCACTGAACGAATCATCGATGCACTTAGTTTGCTGTTGGTATTTGTCTTGACACTCGGAGTGCAACCAAGCCTATATGGCCAATTGATCGATACATTTTTTCCAAGTACGGGAAGCACTAGCACAAGTTCTCCTTCGTTAACTACCCTTCTGCTTTTTACAGGAGCGACAAGTCTTTTTCTTGTCTACTGGATGATAATCAAGAAAAGAACCCTGCACCAGCTACAGCAGCAGATCGGTGTCTTGTTTCGAAAGATTTACGCAGGCGTATCATCGATCGCTTCATTGCAACAAAGAGGCTTGTTTATTTTGCTAAGCTTCTGCATATGGGCATTGTACTTATTGGCCGGGTACATTGGATTTTTTGCCTTTGCAGAAACATCCCACTATGGCCTCCAAGAGGCATTGACCATCTTATCGGCAGGCAGCATTGGCATGATCGCCGCTCCGGGTGGAATTGGCGCCTATGCCTTTTTGCTAGAAAAAACGATGCAGGTCTATGGCCTGCCTTATGGTATTGCACTGGCGTTCGGTTGGTTGCTTTGGCTGGCACAGACCGGCGTGACCGTCATAACGGGTTTCATTAGTTTTTTACTTTTGCCCTGGTACAATAAAAAGTAACAAGTCTTTAATCTAACGTTCTCAGAACGATATAGATAGAAAACAAATAACTTTACCGACTCAATTCTTACCTATGAATTTTTCTACTTGGATTCCAGCCTCAGGCATTGCACCGGGCATTTGCACAGGCACTGCCTGGCAACAAGGCAGCGGCCCCGTATTCACATCTTACTCGCCAGTGGACGGAAAAAAAATTGGCGATGTCAACAGTGCTTCACAAAAAGAATATGACGCCCTAGTAAATAAAGCGCAGCAAGCTTTTTTAAACTGGCGCAAGGTGCCCGCCCCTCAACGTGGCGAGATCGTCAGACAGATGGGAGAAGCCTTTCGCAAAAATAAATCCGCGCTGGGAGAACTAGTGTCTTACGAAATGGGTAAAAGCCTGCAAGAGGGATTGGGAGAGGTACAAGAGATGATCGATATCTGTGACTTTGCAGTGGGTCTTTCCAGACAATTATATGGCCTGACCATGCACAGCGAAAGACCGGGTCATAGAATGTACGAGCAATACCATCCTCTTGGTGTAGTAGGTATCATTTCGGCGTTTAATTTTCCGACCGCAGTTTGGAGTTGGAATGCCATGATCGCATTGGTGTGTGGCGATGTTTGCATTTGGAAACCATCCGAAAAAACGCCTTTTTGCGCTTTGGCCTGTCACCATATCATCTCCTCGGTTCTTCAAGAGAATAAAATCGATGAAGGAGTTTGCAGCCTGGTGATCGGCGGACGAGAAGTAGGTGAATGGCTATCAGCCGATACCCGTGTTCCCCTGGTTTCCGCGACCGGATCTACCGCCATGGGAAAAAAAGTAGCAGCCACGGTCGGACAGCGATTAGGAAAAACGCTCCTGGAATTGGGCGGAAACAATGCAATTATCATTACTCCTCAAGCCGACCTTGACATTGCTATCAGAGGAGCCGTTTTTGGCGCGGTAGGAACAGCCGGTCAGCGGTGTACCACCACCCGAAGACTTATCATTCATGAGTCGTTGTACGAAACCGTTAAACAAAAACTTAAGGCTGCTTATGGGCAGTTGCGGATAGGGAATCCACTCGATCAAGAGAATCATGTCGGCCCCTTGATCGATACCGATGCCGTCAAGCGATATAGTGCAGCCATAGAGGCCTGTAAAATAGAAGGCGGCCAATTTGTGATCGAGGGAGAGGTACTCAGCGGATCGGGCTATGAAAGCGGGTGCTATGTAAGACCTTGTATCGCGGAGGCAAAACCGCAGTATCGAATCGTTCAAGAAGAGACCTTTGCTCCGATTTTATATCTCCTCTCCTATAAAGATATCGATGAGGCCATTGCCATTCAAAATGAGGTGCCGCAAGGCTTATCCTCGGCAATCATGACATTGAATTTGCGCGAAGCGGAGCAATTCTTATCTGCAAGCGGAAGTGATTGCGGCATTGCAAACGTAAACATTGGTACCAGTGGAGCCGAGATCGGTGGTGCATTTGGAGGTGAAAAAGAAACTGGCGGCGGACGCGAAAGCGGAAGCGACGCCTGGAAAGCCTATATGCGCAGACAAACCAATACCATCAATTTCGGTAAGTCCCTACCCTTGGCGCAAGGGATAAAATTTGACATTTAATTTTAAAATCCATGAAAAAATATTTTTTATCGAGCCTCTTGTTCTCTCTGCTATCACTATCGTCGATCGCACAATCTTCGTCTGAGGCACCCAAAAAGGAAATTCCCCAAGGTTGGCATTTGCAAGACCGACAAGACAGCGGCTATGCAGGCATCAGTCTAGAAAAAGCCTATGCCTTTTTAAAAGGCCAACAACGAAAAAGCCAGCCGGTAATCGTTGCTGTCATCGATTCGGGGATCGATACGCTGCATGAGGATCTGCGCAACGTGCTTTGGACAAATACGAAGGAGATTCCCGGCAATGGAAAGGATGATGACAAAAACGGATATATTGACGATATACACGGATGGAATTTTCTGGGCGGAAAGGATGGTCGTAACGTCGAGAAAGACTCCTACGAGGCAGCGCGCGTATACCACCGCTTTAAAGGAGAGTTTGAAGGTATAGATCCGCTTGTGGTCAAATTCAATAAAGAGAGTTTTTATCTCTACTCTATGTGGGTTCGTTCCAAAAAAGAACTTACCGGTGAAAAGAAAGACAATGGCGCCGAGATGATCATGATGAAAAGAGTCTACACCAATTTACTGAAAAGTGACAGCCTTCTTAGAAAGGCGCTGGGTAAAGACACTTTTAAAGGCAAGGATCTCACTGAATTTAAACCGGAGCAAAGCGACGTTAAGAAAGCCCGCTCCGCACTCTATAACCTGATGTTCAACAATGATGCATTAGAGGCCAGCAACATCGATTTTCTGGGAGAATTCGGCGACTATATACGCTCTATGGAGCAAAAGGAAGAGGCCGGCAATAAAGCACCTGAAAATTATCGAGCTGATATTGTAAAGGATAATTATCTGGATATTGGAGACCGCTACTATGGCAATAACGATATCATGGCCACGAATAAATCGGCGTTGCATGGCACGCATGTTTCCGGTATCATCGCAGCCAGTCGCAACAATAACAAGGGCAGTGACGGCGTGGCCGATAATGTAAAGATCATGACCCTTCGTGCGGTTCCAGACGGCGATGAGCACGATAAGGATATAGCACTCGCCATTCGCTACGCCGCCGATAACGGTGCACAGATAATAAACATGAGTTTTGGCAAAGGGTATTCACCAGAGAAAATATGGGTCGATGAAGCCGTAGCTTATGCCGCACAAAAAGGAGTGCTGCTTGTGCACGCTGCCGGTAATGATGCCAAAAATCTGGATACTACCTACAACTTCCCTACCCCCCTTTCAATAGACGGAGAACGTGCTGAAAATTGGATTACGGTAGGCGCCAGCGGAGACCCTGGTACGGGGGGCTTAACAGCCTCTTTCTCCAATTATGGAAAAAACGAGGTAGATGTCTTTGCACCCGGTGTAAAGATCTATGCTCCGGTGCCAGGTGGAAACAGCTACCAGTTTTTACAGGGCACCAGTATGGCATCCCCTGTTGTGGCGGGTGTGGCCGCCCTTTTGTTAGAATATTTTCCTACCCTTAGTGCCCGGCAGTTAAAAATGGTTATCGAGCAGTCCTCCGTAGCACTGAAAGATTCAGTTCGAAATCCCGGTACCGGAGAAAAAGTACTGCTGAGCGATCTTTGCAGAACGGGCGGAATCGTCAACGCTTACGAGGCCGTTAAGTTGGCTGCGACCATCAAAGGTGAAAGAAAGTTACCGGCCGGTCCTGCTAAAACGGGGCCCAAGCCAGTGGCAGCCCCTGCAAAAAAGACAAAGGGGTTCTAAAAGTACCGACGAAACCCTCAAAAGCAGGGCTTTCCTATATTTGTCGAACAAGAAAGCACATGGCAAAAAAAATTGAAGATCTCGATATAAACCTTACAGGTGAGGGCTCTCCCGCTGAAGAGCCGCGCAGTAGTTGGTTCAAGCGAATCAAAAAAGGAATCAACACGCGCACCTCGGAAAAGATGGAGACCCCTGAGGGGCTTTGGAGCAAATGTCCGGATTGCGGACATATCTGCACCTCGCATGACCTGAAAGATAATTTCCATACATGTCCCAAGTGCTCCTATCACTATCGTATCAATAGTGACGCCTACTACGAGATCCTATTCGATGAAAATAACTATACAGAGCTGTTCGGTTCCATACGTAGCAAGGATTTTTTGGAATTCACCGACTTAAAGCCCTATAAAAAAAGACTGGAGGATATTTGGAGTAAGACTGATCTTAAAGATTCCATGCGGGTAGCCGTAGGCGAAGTTTTTGGAAAAAAATTGGTCGTGGCCTGTATGGATTTTGAATTTATCGGCGGATCGCTGGGTAGTGTTATGGGAGAGAAATTCTCGCGTGCGGTCGACTACTGTATTGCACATCGCACCCCTTATCTGGTGATCTCTAAAAGCGGTGGCGCCCGCATGATGGAAAGCGCTTTTTCGCTGATGCAGCTGGCGAAGACCAGCGGCAAGCTCTCCCAACTTAGCGATGCCAAGCTGCCGTATATCTCTTTACTGACCGATCCCACCTTCGGAGGTATTTCTGCCTCTTTCGGCATGCTGGGAGACCTTAATATCGCCGAACCTGGCGCCCTGATTGGCTTTGCTGGCCCCCGTGTAATTAAAGAAACCATCAAAAAAGATCTACCCGATGGATTCCAGCGATCCGAATTCATTCTAGAGCACGGTTTTTTGGATTTTATCGTTTCGCGCAAAGAGCTAAAGCAAAAACTGGCCTCCCTAATTACGATCTTCGAGCAATAGTCCGGCCTACCCGGAATTTACGCCACTATGCAAGCCCTTCAAAACAGACAGGCCCTCTTTGATTATTTTATTGATACCCGCTACATAGCGGGAATGGTATTATCTGGCACCGAGGTCAAATCGCTTAGAGAAGGAAAAGCCAGTTTTAACGATAGCTTTTGTGTGATTAACAGCGGAGAGGCATTTCTCAAATCGCTACATATTGCCCCTTATAGCCATGGATCGCATAGCAACCATGAGCCATTGCGTGACCGAAAGTTATTATTGACCAAAAAAGAGATCGGTCGAATTACAGCAGCGCTGAAAGAGAAAGGCTATACGCTTGTACCGCTCAAGATTTTTTTTTCGGACAAAGGGCTGGTCAAGATCGAGATCGGCCTTGGAAAGGGAAAAAAGCAATTTGACAAGCGAGAGAGCATTAAAAAAAGAGAGGCCGAACGAGAGATCAAGCGTAAGGGAGCCTAGCAGTTCGTGATAAATACAATTATTACTCGAACAATTCCGGCTGACCGCTCGAAGAGGTCTTTACCCACTCCATTTCGGTAGACTTACTGTAATCGGCCAGTTTGGTGCCAACGGTCCTCCATCCAGACACTTCTGCAATCTTGGAGAGCTTGAGTTTAGCTTTTCTAATCTGCGTCCCTTTACCCTGCTGCATAGCCAAAATCGGTTCGGCATCGGTACTAACCGCCTCTACGTAGTTACCGGAGCCCTCCTTAATAAAACAGAACTTAGACTTCAAGGTGCTTGTTTCGATCAAAAAGCGCTTGAGCATGTACTGCTTCTTTTCAAGGTCGGCATAGACCGCCGTGATCACTTTCTTGGGATCGAATTTTTCTATCTGAAGTACTTTTTCAGGGTCAAATTTTTGAGTCAATTCCTGATCGGTGATCTCGTAATTGCCATCCGAATAGATGACCAAGAGCAACTCCTCGGGATCAAATGAACCCAGCAACATTCCCTTTTCTTCGCTATTGAGACGACCGAACTGATCGTCGAACCAAAGTTTTCTGGCAGAGAGGGTCGACTTACCGGCTTCCTTGAATTTGACCTGTCGAATGGGGTATTTGGTTACCTGATTACCCATACTGCTTCTTCCTTTGACCGCAAGTGTCTCAAAGTAAAAATCAAACTCTTTAATGCGGGCAGCAGAACCCGGGGTCAGCAAAATCTTGACCACCTCTGCCTCCCCGTTTAGGTTGACACTTAAATAATGCACCTTGCTTTTCTCATCGCCCTTGGTAAGGTCGTATTCCTTATCGCGTGTTACCCCCGTAACCGTAAATCGCTTGGCATAACTTACGCCCCCCTTTCCGTCGGCATAGATCATGTTATACGTGGTACGCTCATCGTTTTTCTGAAAGATCGCAACATGGAGAATATCTTTTCCGATAAAAGACTTCTCGGCCACTTTTACGACCTTCAAGATCCCTCGTTTGGTAATAGCAATGATATCATCCAAATCCGAGCATTCAAACAACAGCTCATCCTTTTTGAGGCCTGTTCCAATGAAACCTTCGTCGCGATTGACGTAGAGTTTGGTGTTGGCTATGGCCACGTGTTTGGCTTCTATAACTTCAAACTCTTTGATCTCGGTACGTCTTTCTTTTCCCTTTCCATACTTTTTAAGTAATCCCTCGTAATAAGCGACCGCAAAATCGATCAAGTGGTCTAGGTCATGCCGAACCTGCTTCATCGCCGTCTCTAGGTCTCTGATTTGCTCATTGAGCTCATCGATATCCAGTTTATAAATTCTTCTGACGGGCTTTTCGGTCAGCTTTAAGACGTCTTCTCTGGTAACGGCCCTTTTGAGTTTTTTTACAAAAGGTTCAAAGGCCTCTTCGATGGCCGTGAGCACTTTCTCCCAAGTGGTATGCTTCTTTTCGAGCTCCTTATATATCTTTTCTTCGAAAAATATCTTTTCCAGCGAAGTGTAATGCCATTTTTCCTGCAACTCGGCCAGCCGAATGCGCAGCTCCTGCTCCAGTAATGACTTGGTATTGTCGACAGAGAATCGAAGTAGCTCTTGTACTCCCAAAAATTGCGGCTTCTGCTCGGCAATTACGCAGGCATTCGGAGAGATGGAGATCTCGCAATCGGTGAATTTGTAAAGGGCATCGATGGTAATATCAGGAGAAATACCGGCGGCCAGATCGACCAAGATCTCCACGTCGGCGGCCGTATTGTCCGTTACTTTCTTGATCTTGATCTTTCCCTGATCATTGGCCTTGACGATCGATTCCATCAGTTGCATAGTGGTTACCCCATAAGGAACGCTACGGATGGCCAATGTCTTTTTATCGAATTCCTCTATGTGGGCGCGCACTTTTACTTTACCGCCTCTCTTACCTTGATTATAATCCGTTACATCAATAAGACCTCCGGTCTGAAAATCAGGATACAGTTCAAAACGGCGTCCACGAAGGTATTTGATGGCAGCTTCGAGCAACTCGCAAAAGTTATGCGGCAAAATCTTGGTCGAGAGACCCACTGCGATCCCATCAGCCCCCTGTGCCAACAGCAATGGGAATTTCATGGGCAGCGTAACGGGTTCTTGCTTGCGACCATCATAGCTTAACTGCCATTGGGTCGTCTTGGCGTTAAAGGCAACCTCTAGTGCGAACTTGCTAGGTCTAGCCTCAATATAACGAGCCGCAGCCGCATCATCGCCCGTTCTTACATCACCCCAGTTTCCCTGCGTATCGATCAGCAGGTCCTTTTGTCCGAGGTTGACCAATGCATCGCCAATACTGGCATCCCCATGAGGATGATATTGCATGGCCTGTCCAATGATGTTAGCCACTTTGTTATAGCGACCATCATCCATCTCTTTCATGGCATGCAAAATGCGTCGTTGCACAGGCTTTAGCCCATCTTCAATAGCCGGAACAGCTCGTTCCAAGATAACATACGAGGCATAATCGAGAAACCAATGCTTATATTGACCCTGGATGCCGGTATCGCCGGCTTGAGCTATAGGTGTTTTAGTTTTCAACGACAGAACGTTTAAAGCGTTTATTACTCTTGAACCGAAGATGATTCTTTCGAACCAAATGCACCGGGTTGGCGAAATTCAAGGTCCTTCCACGGCGCCCCGGGATCGCCCTTTATCTCCAACACACCGGTAGTAGCCAGCGACCGAAGGCGACTCATTAAAAATACGTCTCCCAAACGATTTTTCATGCGAGTCTGTATGTGTTGTAACAACCGGTTGGCCTTTTGCCAGTCACCGCCCACAAAACGACGAATCTCCTGATCGTAACAAGAAATTTCTTTGCTGACCAGCTTTTTACCTCCCTCGAGCCACCGAACCATTCCATTTTCGTCACAAAGCTTTTTCCATTCATCGGGATCTATCTCAAATTCACTTCGTGTAACAGGACGAGCCAATTTTTTAGCTTTCAAGAACTCGGTGGGACGAATCTCGCTAAGAAAAGCCGGATAGAACAACTGTCCTTTTTCATTTAAGAACGGAAGATTATTCATATATAGTATCATAACCCTGTCCTGGTAGGCCTGTAGCTTCGATACCAACCAAAAATACCCCGCTACATCATGTTGATTTTGCCCCATCCAGATAAAGCATTCATGCTCGGGATCTTGATCCAAGTAACGGGTAATGGACAGCACGGTTTCTGCATCATTGATGCGATCGATCCTTTCATCACCATAAGGAGAACCGGCGAGCATTTCTTTCCACCACTGCTTTCGAATCGCATACCCATCGTCGGTATCGAGTCCGAAAACGGGACCCATGGCATAGTCATCTCTAATAAGTTCAACAGGCCCTTCCAGCGTGGGATCCAGTTTCATAACTTCTTTTAGCAGATCTACTTCAACTTCATTGAAAACAACATGGAGCATAGCAGCAATTATTTTAGTGGAGATGATGGGCGAATCAAATAATAGACACAGGTGGTCAAAAAGTTGCGCAAGTAAGGTATTCTAGTAAGAAATCCCCATTGTACTTTTGGTCGCCATCCAAATTTCCATTGATAAATAGGATTGATCAGATAGTGCAGCCTATTTAAGATCGTATACCCCTGATCGTGGCAGATCCGCTCGAAGCGTTCTATCGTAATTCGAGTATCCCTTATCTCGAGCAATTCGGCAACAGGCTCCCGATTGAGTTTCAATAGCCCCTTGTACAAAAAAAGTGGTAACAAATGTATGTAGGGCAACTTGGCTAAAAACGATCGGGCAATTTGCTGGTGGCCGCCAAAAGGCATGTGCCAGGGCGGAAAACCAAAGAAGATCACCCCTCCGGGTGCCAACCAGTTTTGCATGTAACGCATCAGCCGAGGCTGATCGTGAATATGCTCTATCACATCCTTAAGTACAATAATATCGAAGGGACCCTTAAGATCATGGGTAAGGTCGGTCTGGTAAATATCCTTGTCAACATAGTGCAGTTGCCCTCGACCGATTGGCTCCCACAAAAAACCGCAGGCCCATTCCACCCGGCGTGGATCTAACTCTACCCCAACCCCGTAACAACCTCTCTCCAAAAACGCATTCAAAACACCCCCCTCGCCAGCCCCAATCTCCAGCACTCTAAGACCGGGCTTGATCGAAAAATATTGCTCTATGAAGGGAAGCACATACCCCTTTGCATTGAGGTATTGCATTTCGAAGTAGCGCTTACGGTCGGCGTGAAAATCAAACATCACTTATCGAATTCGGTTTCCAGGGGCTTGTCGGATTCAATGCGCAGGTTATCGATAATGAACTCCTGACGGTCAGGGGTGTTTTTTCCCATATAATACTCAAGCAACTGCTGCACATGATCGCCCTGCTCCAGCCTCATCAATTGCTTGCGCATGTCAGGACCAATGAATTGAGCGAATTCATCGGGACTGATCTCCCCCAAACCTTTGAAGCGGGTCACCTCTGGTTTTTGACCAAGTTTTTTAACAGCAGCGAGCTTCTCTTGCTCGGTGTAACAGTATATGGTCTCTTGCTTGTTACGCACCCTGAAAAGTGGCGTCTCGAGCACATATACTTTCTCATGCTTGACCAGATCGGGAAAAAATTGCAAAAAGAACGTCATGAGCAAAAGACGAATATGCATACCATCCACATCCGCATCGGTGGCGATCACCACATTATTGTAGCGAAGACCCTCAAGACCATCTTCGATATTGAGCGCGTGTTGCAATAGATTGAATTCCTCATTCTCATAGACGACTTTTTTGGTAAGCCCAAAACAATTGAGCGGCTTTCCACGCAAACTGAACACTGCCTGTGTCTCTACCTTTCTTGCCTTGGTGATAGAACCACTGGCACTATCCCCTTCGGTGATGAAAATAGTAGTATCCTTTTGACGGGCCAGAACATCCTCCTTGCCACGAACGGGTATATCATCATTGAGATGATAGCGACAATCACGAAGTTTACGGTTATGCAAGTTGGCCTTTTTGGCCCTTTCATTGGCCAGCTTCTTGATACCGGCCAGTTCCTTGCGCTCCCTCTCGCTTTGCTCGATACGCTTTTTGAGCGCATCGGCGACCGCCGGATATTTATGCAGATAATTGTCGAGCTCCTTGGCTAAAAAATCGCCTACGAACTGGCGCATGCTAGGGCCATCGACATCCACATTGACAGAACCTAACTTGGTCTTGGTTTGCGATTCAAATACGGGTTCTACGACACGCACAGAAACGGCCGCTACGATACCGGTTCGGATATCAGAGGCGTCATAGTCCTTTTTAAAGAAGTCTCGAATGGTCTTTACATAGGCTTCTCGAAACGCCTGTTGGTGCGTTCCGCCTTGTGTTGTGTGCTGCCCATTGACGAAACTATAAATATCCTCACCATAATCGTTGGTATGAGAGAGCGCCACCTCAATATCGGTGCCCGTTAAGTGAATGATTGGATATCGTATCTCATCTTCATTGGTCTTACGCTGCAATAGGTCTAGTAGGCCGTTCTTGCTGAGATACGTCTTGCCGTTGTAATTGATCTTTAAGCCGGCATTCAAAAAACAATAATTCCAAAGCTGATTATCGAGAAACTCCGGTAAAAAACGAAAATTCTTGAAAACCGAATCGTCGGGGGTAAACGACACAAGTGTACCATTGGGCTCATCGGTCTTGGCCTCTTTTTGTTCCTTTACCAACTCTCCTCTCGAAAACTCGGCGGTCTTTTCCTTACCCTCCCGAACTGCGGTAACCTTAAAATAATTGCTCAGCGCATTGACGGCTTTGGTTCCAACTCCATTCAATCCGACCGACTTTTGAAAAGCCTTACTATCGTACTTAGCTCCGGTATTGATCTTACTGACCACGTCAACTACCTTTCCAAGGGGAATACCCCTGCCGTAATCTCTAATGGTAACTGTCTTGCCCTCGATGTGCAGATCGATGGATTTTCCGAAACCCATGGTGTATTCATCGATGCAGTTGTCCATCACCTCCTTGACCAGTACATAGATACCGTCGTCAGGAGAGGAACCATCTCCCAGTTTACCAATGTACATTCCTGGACGAAGACGAATATGCTGTTTCCAATCGAGTGACTGGATACTATCCTCTGTATACGAAAACAAGGAACTGTCTTTTTCTTTTGCCATAAATATTAAGGGCAGGCAAATATACCAATTGGAGGGCTACTGCTGCAATAACTCTTTTACACTTATTCTTCTCTTTTGATCGGGATCGAAAAAACGGTAGGTAACCGTGTAGTCTTTGCCAATCAAAAATACGGAGGGCACCGGCAACTGCGGTGTATTAGGCGCGTTGAGTTTGACCAGATCGATACCGCCACTTCGATAACGCGCCAGTTGTGACTCCGCTAGTTCTTGTAGCACATCGTAACGCTTGGCAATTAGATGGGAGGAATCCCACACAAGCGAAAATCCAGCCCTGGTCTTCTGTAGTGTCAAGGCTCGACATGAATCTGATTCGGGGCTAATGGCCACGACCGAAATCTGGCGATCGGTAAAGTATGACAGTGAATCTTGCAACCGAGTCAGCAGACGAACACAGGAGGGGCTCCAGTATCCCTTGTAAAAGACCAGCAGCACAGACTCTCGTTTGGCCAACTGTCGTAAATTGACCTCGCGACCAAACTGATCGGTGCCCGTAAAGTCCGGGGCTTTGGCTCCTAAAAAGATCCCCTCCGGTTGTCCTTGTGCCAGTAACCCACTCGCAAACTGGCACAGCCATATCGTAAGAAGTAGTACCCTCATAAAGGTGAGACCGATCAATTTTGCTGCAAACTCCTAAAATCTACCGTAACTAACTTGCTCACACCGGGCTCTTGCATGGTGACCCCGTAAATTACATCTACGGTACTCATGGTCATTTTATTGTGAGTAACAATGATAAACTGTGAGTTTTCACTGAACTGGCGGATCATATTCGTAAACTTACCCACGTTGGCATCATCAAGGGGCGCATCGACCTCGTCTAAGATACAGAAGGGTGCAGGCTTGATCAGGTAAATAGCAAAAAGCAATGCCGTGGCGGTAAGGGTTCGCTCTCCGCCACTTAACTGTGTCAGCGAGCTAGGACGCTTTCCTTTAGGCTTTGCTATTACGTCAATTCCACTTTCAGCAATATTGGCGGGATCTTCCAACACCAGATCACACTGATCATCTTCGGTAAACAAGGTCTTGAACACCTTTTGAAAATGTCCCCTGACCTGCTCGAACGTATCCAGGAATTTCTGATTGGCCGTTGCCTCAACCTCTTCGATCGTTTTGAGCAAACTGTCCTTGGCCGTAACCAGATCCGTTTTTTGCTCCACGATAAAATCGTAACGCTTCTTCATTTCAGTAAAGGCCTCGATAGCCGTAGGATTGACCTCTCCCAGATTTTCGAGTCGCTTTTTCATTCTGTCGGCAGATGCTTGTAACTCTTCAAGAGCCGTTTCGGACATACGGGCCTCCCCTAAGATTTGTTCTAGGTCGACCCGGAATTCGACACTTAACCGCTCTTTCATACCGGCCAACTGCAACTTAAGCTCATTGAGCTTATCCTTGATGGCAGCCAGCAAAAATTCAATTTGCTCTTTTTCTTTGCTTTGATGACGAATGGCACTTTCCTTTTCACCTAGCGCATTCCGAAGTACGTAATAGGCCTGATCCGCTTCGTTAAGGGCCTTCTCGTCCTGCTCCTTTTTACGCAAAAGCTCCAACAAACTTTGTTCGATCTGCGAAAGTTGCCCACGCGATTGCTCGGTCGATTCCAAGGTCTCACCCTGTTGCAATTGACTTTGCTCTATCTGAAGCTGCAGGTCGCTAAGTTGATTGTTCTTGAAAGTAGCTTCTTGTTGTAGACCGCTGATCTTATTTTGCTGGCGAGTTACAGAAAGGTTGAACTCGTTATACTGCGAAGTGCTTTCGTTATATGCCTGCTCTCCGGTTCGATATTCCGTTTCGGCCTCTTGCAAGGATGCCTGCAATGCTGCAAATACCTTATTGAGCTGCTCAAATTCGGCGCGTACCCCTGCCACAGACTGAAGGGTCTGATCGACCTGCTGTTGTAGGTCGGTGATCTTGGCTGCGCTACTTTGTTGCGTAGCAGTGAGGTTTTCTAGTTTGTTATGAATGGCAAAAACCTCATTGGTGAGCTGCAGAATATCTTTTTCTGCCTGGCGTAAGGCAGTTTCACGAAGATCTTCGTTAAATGCGATCACCTCGTTGTGACGGGTCTGTATACGGGCCCGCAATGACTCTACTACTTCTTGTTGTCCATCGATCTCCTTTTGCAGTTTTTCGAGGTTCTTGGCTCTTCCGATCTTGTTGCCTTCAAAAAGACCGACACTTCCTCCGGTCAACGAGAATTTACCCTTTACATACCGTCCTTGCTTTTCGATGACCACAAACCCGTTACTATTGCTCAACGCCTCTTCAGTGTCGGCGACATATACGTTTTCTAGTAAGTGTTGCGCTAGTTTTTGGTAGGGCTCCTCTACTTCGACCACACTGAGTGCCGCAATGGCTCCGGAGAGTGAATGGGCATTGGTAGAGGAAGTTCTGGCATTGATCTGATCGAGCAAAAAGAAATTGGCCTTTCCTTTTTGATGCTTATCGAGCAGGTGAACGGCCTCCAGCCCTTCTTGCAGATCAGCTACCACGTAATAGCTTAGATAAGGCTCCAATACGTTCTCCAGTGCCTTGCGGTATTCTTCTTTTACGTATAAAATATCGGAGAGGATGGGAACCTTCAGCTTCCAGTCTTTGTTATTGTGAAGGAATTTGACCGATTCGGGATAGCCCTCCATAGAATCGATCATACTTTTAAGAAGCGCGTGTTCATTCTTTTTAGCATCCAGCTTGCGGCTTTCTTCTGCCAATTCGTTGCGCAAACCATCCAAGACAGCCTGTGTCTGCAAGATCTGCTCCTTCGTATGATCTTGATGCTGTTGCAGCTGTTCCAGATCGGTTTTTCGAACAGCGAGTGCTTTTTCTTTTTCTATGCGCTCTGTCTCGAGTTGCTCAATTTGTGAAGCACGCTGGACTCTTTCGGACTCGAGTTGCTGCAGCGTACGCTGAAGGTTTTGTACCGAGGTATCGGCTACGGCCACTCTCTTCTCCGCATCGAATTGCTGACGCTGGGTTTGCTGATATTGACCGCGTAGCTGATCTTGCGCCGCTCTTTTTTGTTCCATGTGCACCCTGGCCTCCTCCATGTGCGCTTGCCGTTTAGCCAGTTCGAGCTCCAAGACCTGAAGTGCTTTCTCTTCTTCTAACGTCTGCGAGTTGGTGAAGGCAATACTCTCTACAATTCCCTGCAACTGCCCCTCGGCCTTGGTTAAGAAAGCTTGTAGCGAAGCCTGTTTCTCCGCTAGATACTCGATACGCTGTGAGGCTAGGTTCTTATCGTTCTCTTTTGCCCGAACCGTTTGCTGCAATTCGTTAAAATCCTGCTGCATACGTTGAAGAGCCTTCTCTTTCTCAATAAAATTTAGCTTTTCTCCCTCTAAGGCCGCTTCTTGAGAGCCGATTGCCGCTTCGATCTCCACTCTTCTATTGGTCTCTTTTTCTTGCTGTTCGGTCAGCTCTTTGTAAGACAAATTAAATCCTTCGAGCGAAGCCTTGGCCAACTCAATACTTATGTCTCTGTACTCTTTTTTGATCTCGTGATACTTCTCTGCTTTTTTAGCCTGACTCTCGAGCGATTTTAATTGGTTGTTGATCTCAAACAACAGATCTTCGATACGAGCCAGGTCTTGTTCGGTAGCATCCAGCTTCGACTTAGCCTCTTTCTTTCTTGTTTTATAGATGGAGATGCCGGCCGCTTGTTCTAACATCTTGCGGCGACTGTTATCCTTGTCCTTGATCAGGTCGTCGACCATGTCGAGCGCAATGATGGCGTAACTATCGGTGCTGATACCGGTATCCAAAAAAAGATTTTGAATATCCTTTAACCGGCACTGCACATCATTGAGTCGGTATTCGCTTTCCCCGTTCTTGTAAAATTTTCGGGTGATGGTGACCACATTGAAATCGGTGGGAAGTAAATTACGCGTATTCTCAAAGGTCAGACTCACCTCAGCCAGACCGCTGGCACTTCTGGTCTTTGATCCGTTGAAAACGAGACTATCCAGATTCTCGCTTCTCAGCTGGCTTATCTTTTGCTCACCGATCACCCAGCGGATGCTATCCACAATGTTGGATTTGCCACATCCGTTTGGACCAACGATGCCGGTGATATTATCGTCAAAGTTTATGACAGTTTTATCAGCAAAACTCTTGAAGCCCTTGATTTCTAAGCTCTTTAATCTCACAATACATCAATTTTAATAGGGAAAAGACTAGCGCGAATTTAACGGGAAAAGAGCAGAACTTGAGAGGGCGCTCGGCCCCAGTTATTCACATGAAAAAAGAAAAATTGTGTAAAGATTTTACCAGACCCACTCTCGAACACGAACAAAGACCTGCTGGCCTTTTTGCAGATCCTGTAACCGGGTAGCCACCTTGACCAGTTGACCCAGACACCAGCACTGAACCAGGTTATGAGACCCCTTGTAAGCCACTTCGGCAATAGTGGCCAAAACGACACCCCGCTCCACAGTTTCAAGGCTTATCTGTAATTGCTCAGGCCTTAGAAATATCGACTTGCCGCTTTCAGAACCTGACCTGTACGCCAACGTGGCCAGCCAGTCGGCCGAAACTTGCGTGAAAGGCCCGAGCAGCCCTGCACAATAGGCATTTGCCGGGTGCAAGTAAAGCTCCTTTGGCGTGCCTTGCTGTACTAGTTGCCCTTGCTGCATCAGCAAGATCCTATCCGCCCAAGAAAGAAGATCGGTGGCATCATGAGATACTATAAAGGGTGTTAGCATTGTCTCTTTCTCAATGCCGGCTAATACCTCTTTTATTTTTTCTTTTTGTGCCGTATCAAGATTGGAAAACGGTTCATCCAGCAATAGCAATTGTGGTTTTTTTCCTAAGGCAGCCGCCAGAGCCACACGCTGACGCTCCCCTCCCGAAAGCTGGGTGGTCTTTCGTTTTAGTAACGAGTCGATTTGGCATAGGGCATATAACCTTTGCGCCTCTTGGCTACCCAGCAAACAGGTCAATGCCAAATACTCCTCAACACGGTAATGATTGATCAACTCAAAATGCTGACTCAAGTAAGCGATGGAGGGGTGGCCTGGTAGCAGTTGCTCCTCGGGTCCACGTACACGTTCTCCACTGAAAAATATCTCACCTCGGTCAGGTTGCAACAAGCCGGCTATCATCTTTAGCAAGGATGATTTACCAGCCCCGGTCTCACCCGCAATTCCCAGGTGTTGGCCGGCGGCCAGGTCAAAACTGACATTTTCTACCCCCACCTTTCCCTGCAGCTGCTTAAAAACCTGATTTACAACCAACCAACTCATTTTTCAAAAATACTGGTTAATTATTTAACCTTTTATAAACAACCTTGTTAAACACTCTTGATGAGACATTACACCATAGATGAGGTAAAAAGCTGGGACAGATTCTACCGTGGCAACTTTATCAACTCGATCAGTGGTTTTAAATCAGTGAGCCTCATAGGTACCGTTGACGCGGAGAATAACCCCAATCTTGCCATCTTTAGTAACATCGTTCACTTGGGCGCCGATCCTGCGCTAATTGGTTTTATCAATCGCCCGCGTGAGGCCTCACCCCACACACTGGCCAACATCGAAAATACGCACTGCTACACCATCAATCATATTCACGAGGAATTTGTGGAGCAAGCCCACCAGACCAGTGCTAAATACAAAAGTGGCGAGAGCGAGTTCGAAAAAACAGGTCTTACTCCACTTTGGACAGATGATTGCAAGGCCCCCTACGTCAAAGAAAGTCGAGTTCGTTATTCGCTGGAATTACAAGAGATCATCTCGCTAAAAAAGAACAACACGTATCTTGTTGTAGGAGCCATACGAGATATCTATGTTCCACAAGTGGCGATACAAACTGACGGATTCGTGGACCTTGAAAATGTAGGTAGCCTGGCCTCATTGGGGATCGACGGTTACTACAAGACGTCTTTAGTCAGCCGTTACTCTTATGCCAAGCCAGACCAGTTGCCTACACGACTGGAAAATTAAACTCGTTAAAAGCGCGATAATAGCAAGAACGATCCTATCGTAATTTGCTAAGCAGATCCAACCCCTTTTCGATCGCCACTTTTTTAGCCACGTCATAACCCGCATCAGCATGACGAATAACGCCCATGCCCGGGTCGTTGCGAAGAACTCTCGACAACCTGGCTGCGGCTTTTTCGGTACCATCTGCCACTATAACCATGCCGGAATGAATGCTATACCCCATGCCTACCCCTCCGCCGTGATGCAGACTTACCCAACTTGCTCCACCGGCCGTATTGACCAATGCGTTCAAAATGGGCCAATCGGCAACGGCATCACTACCGTCTAGCATAGCTTCTGTTTCGCGATTAGGACTAGCCACACTGCCGGTGTCCAAATGGTCTCTGCCAATAACGATGGGAGCTTTAACTTGACCGGTGCGTACCAGTTCATTAAAGGCCAACCCGGCCTTTTCTCTTTCGCCCTGGCCCAGCCAGCAAATACGCGCGGGCAATCCCTGAAAAGCAATTTTTTCTTTGGCCATTTTCATCCAACGAATAAGCCCTTTATTTTCGGGAAACAACGATAAGATCAATTCGTCGGTAACAGCAATATCGGCAGGATCTCCACTAAGCGCAGCCCAGCGAAAGGGTCCTTTTCCTTCACAAAAAAGCGGACGGATATAAGCTGGAACAAACCCGGGAAATGCAAAACAATCAAGGCTGTCACCCGAAAGATATTTTTGCTGATACTCCTTTGCACGTGCCCTGATGTTATTGCCATAGTCGAATGTTACGGCACCCCTGTTCATCAATTGAACCATCAATGAAACATGGTGATACATGGAATGATAGGCCAGCTTTGTATAGGAGTCAGGATCTTTTTCACGTAGGTCTAGGGCTTCTTGGTGAGACAGTTGATGGGGCCAGTATCCCACTAGCGGATCATGCGCGCTGGTCTGATCGGTAAGCGTATCGGGAACAATATTTTTTTGAATTAGCCGCTCCAGAAGTTCAATGGCATTGCAAAGCACGCCGATACTACGAGCCACACCTTGCGACTTGTACTGCAAGGCCCTTTCAATGGCCAGGTCGATATCTGTGTATTTTTCGTCGAGATATCGGGTCTCGACCCTTTTATCGATACGCCACTCCTCTACTTCGGCGACAAGCGCTACCCCCTCGTTCATGGTAATGGCCAGTGGTTGTGCACCTCCCATGCCCCCCAAACCGGCCGTAACATTCAGGGTGCCCTTTAAGGTTCCTGCAAAATGCTTATCGGCCGCAGCGGCATAGGTTTCGTAGGTGCCTTGCACTATACCCTGGGAGCCTATGTAAATCCAACTTCCTGCGGTCATTTGTCCATACATCATCAACCCTTTTTTCTCTAACTCATCGAAATGACTCCATGTAGCCCAGTTGGGTACCAGTTGCGAGTTACTCAATAATACACGAGGTGCATCTGGATGTGTCTTTAGAATAGCTACGGGTTTACCACTCTGAATTAGCAACGATTCATCTTCCTCTAGCACCAACAAAGAGCGTATGATGTTCTCTAACGCCTCTTGATTACGAGCAGCCTTTCCTCTTCCGCCATAAACGATCAGGTCTTCGGGTCTCTCAGCTACGGCAGGATCCAAATTATTGAGTAACATTCTAAGGGCTGCTTCTTGTACCCACCCCTTGCAATGGAGCACGGAGCCGGTTGGCGTTTTGAATGGGATCGATGAGGCGTTTGGAGCTGCTATCATACTAAGTGTTTTTATCGCAAAGCAAAAATACATATCTTGTCGCTGAAGCTTTCAATATGAGCATACACATTAGTGCCAAGCCCGGTGAAATAGCCCCTTTGGTCTTGCTACCGGGCGATCCGCTGAGGGCAAAATTCATTGCCAACGAACTTCTGACAAATCCACGGCTGGTAAGTGAAACCCGTAATTGCTTGTTCTACACCGGATATTATAAAAACAAACAGATCAGCGTTGGAGCCAGCGGCATGGGTTGCCCTTCTATAGGAATTTATTCCTACGAGCTTTATACCGAGTACCAAGTTGACACTATCATCCGAATCGGTACTTGTGGTGCTTACGACCCCGGTCTTCGGCTCTTTGACCTGATCAATGTAAAAGAAGCAGTAAGCGAATCGACATTTGCGCTACACGCATGGGGCATCCACGATTCGGTGATCGAATGCCAAGGGGACGTTTACAATACGATAAATACGGTGGCTGCTCAAAAAGGATGGCCCCTACACTGCGGAGCGATTCACTCCAGCGATGTTTTTTACTCGAACCAAGAGGGATTCTCGCCACTGGCCATGCAGCACAACTGCCTAGCGGTAGAAATGGAGTCTTTTGCCCTTTTTGCCAATGCCAAACACTGTGGAAAAAATGCAGCATGCTTACTCACCGTATCGGACCTGATCGCTGCAAAACAAAAGATCAGCCCCGATGAGCGCGAAAAGGCACTGCTTCCCATGATGCAGTTGGCCCTTGAAACAGCCCACCACAGAATAATAGAGTAAGAAAGTAAAAACTCGTTTACAACCCGAATTGTCCGTAACCCTGGTTGAGGGGTCGTCCGGTACTGTTGGCAAATTGACTAACCTTATCAACAAATTCAAAAGAGCTTAGCAAAGAGGCTACTCGCTCAACATCCAATGAAAATATTCGATCTTCATTTGCAAAACTAACATGTTCACGCACATACGAATGGGCAAATTCTAAAATCGGCGAGCTTTTCAATGGCCTTCTAAATTCAATGGCTTGCGCAGCCGATAATAATTCGATAGCTAAAATGTATTCCAGATTACCGATGATCTGACCCAGTTTTCGCCCACTTATGCTTCCCATTGACACATGGTCCTCTTGACCCAACGAAGTGGGAATGCTGTCGGCGCTGGCCGGAAAGCAGAGCGTTTTATTCTCTGTGACAAGGGCCGCCGTGGTATACTGCGGAATCATAAATCCGCTATTAAGCCCCACATTATTCATCAATAATACCGGCAAACCCCATTTTCCCTCGAGCAATAGATAGCAACGACGATCACTGATATTACCCAACTCGGCAGCCGCCACACTGGCGTAATCAAGAGGAATGGCGAGTGGCTGGCCATGAAAATTACCGCCACTGATCGACTCTCCGCCCTCCAATAGTACAGGGTTATCCGTTACCGAATTCAATTCAATCTGGGTTAACTCGGCCAGATGTAACCAGCTGTTTCGAGAAGCTCCGTGCACCTGGGGCATGCAGCGCAACGAATAAGGGTCTTGCACGCGACCACAATCCGCATGACTCGCCATGATGGCTGAGTCCTGTAGCATCAAACGAAGGCGTTGCGCAACGAGCTGGTTTCCGGCATACGGCCGCAGGTTGTGCAGGCGGGCATCAAATGGTGCATTGGTGCCTGTAAGCGCCTCAAGGCTCATGGCACCAATGATGTCGGCAGCCTCGAGGCAGTTATGTAAACGCTGCACCGCCTTGATCGCGAATGACAAAATAAATTGGGTCCCGTTTATGAGCGCCAACCCTTCTTTTGGGCCTAATGAAATGGGGTCTACTCCTTTTGCCTTGAGGTATGCTGCCGTCTCTACCCTCTCATAGCTCCCTTCCTTCGTTCCTGGCACCAACAACTCGCCAAGCCCTATAAGGGGTAAAAAAAGGTGTGCTAATGGAGACAGATCGCCAGAAGCGCCCACACTACCCTTTTCGGGAACCACCGGAATTACATTGTTATCGATATGCCAAACGATGCGTTCTAGTGTTGAGAGACGGATACCGCTATACCCTTTAGCCAGGGCATGTGCCTTGGAAATAAGCATTAACCTGGCTACCTCAGGAGGCAATGATTCGCCCACGCCTACACTATGGCTTTGCAAAATCTTATATTGCAAGGTAGCCGTGTCGGAAGCGGAAATAGCCGTGTTGGCCAGAATGCCAAAGCCGGTGTTGATGCCGTAGACCGTTCTGCCAGAGGAAACGATTTGCTCCACGTCCATTTGTGAGCGATTGACGCGAGCGGCCGTATCCTGACTGATCGTTCCCTTACAAGTACCATTGGCAATGGCAAGCGCTGTGGCCACGGTAAGTGAATCAGCTCCATAATTAAAGACATCAGGCATGACAGAGGTTTGTTCCGCAAGTTAAAGAAATGTAACTTTGCGCAGCCCGTAAGATGGATAGGGTCCGGTAGCTCAGTTGAATAGAGCAGCTGCCTTCTAAGCAGCAGGTCATTGGTTTGAATCCAATCCGGATCACGTAGAAGCCTCGCCAATTTTGGCGGGGCTTTTTTGCATATGGCTAAATGCTCTGATAAAGTTATTGAACTCTTGCCCGCCAGCTAATCCTAGCTTTTTCATAATTCGCTGCTTGTGGGTAGAAAGAGTCGATGCAGACAAGTTGAGTTGATGGGCCGCCTCTTTCATGCTATGTCCATCGGCGATCTTTTCAAGCACAGTGATCTCCCGCCTGCTGAGCAGATTCAATCGATAATCAAACCCTGTAAAAACAAACCCTTCATAAAGGATATTCATTATGATGCTTTGAGGAACGTATACCTTTCCGTCCAGAACATTGGACAGCGCCGCCAATACCGACTCTGCATCATCCTTTTTAGAGAAACAACCATCCAGGCCATTGCGGTAAGCCTTAAGGACATTACTTTCCAGCTTATTGCAAACAAAGATCACTTTTTTGGAAGGAGTATTTTTCTTAATCGCTGTTAGTAAAGCACTGGCATCAGCCTCGGCGGAATCTGCATCGAGGAGCAAAAGATCGAAGTCGGAAGAAAGCAACCGCTCAACCGTCAAAGTGCCGGGAGGGGCCAACTCACACTGCAAACCGTCCGATAGCTGCAACAGCAGCTTCGCAATACCCTCTGCCAGTAAATGCGTATCGAACGATATCAGGACTTTCATTGAAACTTCGAAATTTTAATCGGCCGCTTTTAATACAGCTAGCAACAGAATTGAAATTATTAGTTTGAACCCCCAAAATCCAGTCAAAGAACATTTTATTTACAGCTAACATATCGCTAATAATATACTAATCTAAAATTCGAATTTTTATAAAACTTATTACTTATTAATTAAAATAAATCAAATTTTAAGTATAAACACTGAAACACAACAAAATCCTATACGTAATTTGTCGACATAAAAAACCCTTATCAATTGCATACACATGTCAGCCCTTCCGACTTGGACGAGATCGGTCAACACTTCTATCGCTTCGTAGAAAATCACATTGAAGAGCTCGAAAAAAACTACTTAATGGAAATGCCCGAGCTGCCGTTTGTGCATTATTGTTTTCATTTATTTATTGACCACTATAGAGCGATCTACGACTTGGAGCATCACAAAAACTAGACAACGCCCACTTAAAAACGGTGTACAGGAAAGACCCCCTCTTATCTTTGTCAAAATAAGCGGATGAAGGTATCGATCGAGCCCTCTTGGATGAACGTTCTGAAAGAGGAATTCAGTAAGCCCTACTTTAAGCAATTGGTGCTTCATCTAAAAACAGAAAAGCAGCTGGGAAAGACCATTTACCCTGCCGGAAGATTCATTTTCAATGCCTTCGACGCTACTCCCTTCCAAAATGTCAAAGTAGTTATACTAGGTCAAGACCCCTACCACGGACCGGGACAGGCCCATGGACTCAGCTTCTCTGTTCCTGCCGGAGTGGCCCTGCCCCCTTCGCTACTAAATATCTTTAAGGAACTTCAAAGTGATATTGGTCTTTCCATGCCTTCGCAAGGAGATCTGACGCACTGGGCACAACGGGGGGTCTTTCTGTTGAACGCCTCCCTTACCGTTCGACAAGGAGAACCAATGAGCCATGCCCAGATCGGATGGGCTACCTTTACCGATACGGTGATCAGCATACTAAGCGAAAAAAGAGAAAAGCTGGTCTTTATGCTGTGGGGAAAATTCGCCAAAGAGAAAACTGTGCTGATCGATGAAAAGAAACATTTGGTATTAAAAGCAGCGCACCCCTCCCCCCTATCTGCCCATCAGGGATTTTTAGGATGTCGGCATTTTTCGGAAGCGAATCAATACCTGGTAAAAAACGGTATAGATCCCATAGACTGGCAACCGTAGCCAGGCAGATGTTGCGAACCCATTGGTATTGTACGGTGCATGGAACTCCGCCATTAGAACCCGCTAAAGAAACGAGTGCGGTTTATGCGCAGGTCTTGCAGCAATGAGGCCTTAGGCGAAATGGTAAAATTAAAGGAGCGCGTAAAACCCACCGGAATAACATTGATGGCCAGTTGCCAGCAATGCAGGTCTCGGTTGATGGACATGGTAAGGTACTGCACATCTCCTCTTGTCATATCGATACTGGCCGAACCTGACAATTTCCACTTGGGGGTCAAATTAAAACTTCCGGCCAAGTTGACACCACTTTGAAATTCTTTTTCATAGCCGCTAAAATCAGGACGAAGACGACTAAAGAAAGAAAGAGAGTAGCTAAGGTTTAGCTGCCACTGAATATTAAAATCAACAAACTCATTTGGGTTTTGCTGCATGTAGTCGAGCAATCGCTGTTGGTCACCTTGCAAAAGCGGGTCGTTGAGTCGTTCCTCCATCTGCTTTTTTCGAGCCTCTTCTTTCTTGGGATCCTTTGGCTTACTTTGAAAATTGGATCCGATGGCGATATTCCCAGACGTGATCCGCCCCAATTTAAAGCGCTCTCCCTGCCAGGCGTATCGATTGATCTCGAATCCGTTCTTATCGGTCTGATAAGGATTCAAACTGGTAGAGGCATTGATATTGATCTTATCAAATAGCGTTGTACGAAGATAAAAAGGTATCTCGCGCGAGAGATTCATGGAATCTCGAAGCAAGTCGTACGTAGCGCTAAACCCAAAACCATCGATCAATACCACTTTTTTTATAGCTGCCTTACCCGTATCTTTTTTGGAGCGATATTTCATCTCGAGGTTATTATCCAGACCAAATTGGATGGAGCCGGAACGCCTCGAAGTGGTATTATAAAGAAATTGCCCTCCCATATCATTGTAATAAAGGACCCTTCCGGTGGTATCTACCTGGGTGCTGAGTATTCGATTCTTATTTAGATCGGGGGTGTAACTAAAGGCCAGCTGAGGACGCATTATATGTCGAAGGGCTATTACGCGTGAGCGCTTAAACTGATACATGCCATAAAGAGCCGTATTGAATCCGAGCGAAACACTGGCCCGCTGGTCTATGAACAACCCCTTCTGGGTGATCGTGTCGACCTTCTTTCGGTTCGCATTCCAGCCGTATCGGGTTACTTGTTGAAACCAACTTTGGTTGTAACTAATACCAGGAGAGACTATGACCCTTCCTCCTAAAATGGGCGGCAATGCCAATACAATGGGTACTGAATGGTTCGCCATCCACTGAGCGGTATCGAGCAAGTATTGCAAAAAGGGCTTATTGCCATTGCGACCGTACGTAATGGTGTCGTAAAAACTGAACGAATTAGAGAACGTGGCATTATATCCTATGGCCAGCTTTTCGTACCAGCGAGCCACGCCTGCCCCATTTTTTCGCTCGAACGGATAGATATTATTCAATGTGAAAGCTCCG
>CANGTM010000009.1 GCA_947456825.1 Chitinophagaceae bacterium | reverse complement strand
GGTTGCGAAGCCTATATACCGGAACAACGGTGTAGTACTCATTTTTACTTTTAGCCAGTAACCCTATATAGCTTTTGGCATGGCGCCGAGCTGCATAGTTATCGATTAACATTTCCCAAGGCGCCTCTTGCTTTCCAGTAAAAATTCTTACTGCATAGGTGTCATTTTCATCATCGCCGACACGCAGCATGTTACCCACTATGTTGGTTAGACTACTAGGATTATTTCCAAGTTGTAAATCGCGCCATTGAACTCTTGCCAGTGCCGTTACTTGGGAAATACGACCTTGGTGGTCAGTGAGAGTAAAACGGACGGTTTGTTTGCGGCGCACCCACTCCACAGCAATACGATCGAGCCAGTCGTTGGGAAAGGAGCCCTCAGCCCTCCAGCTGCTGCCCTTGGTCCACGAACGTGCAACAGGGCCCGTCCGATATTCGCCAAAGGATAGCTTTTGACGAAGAAAGAATCCGCTACGCCCTTTCACTGGCATTTCCGAAGAAGGCTTCCAGCCATCATCACTTAAGGCAATCATCGGTATAGGGCTGCAACTGCTCAACGCCACAATTAGGGAAATGGCAATAGGGATACGCATTAACTAAGTTTATGTGGCGCAAAGATGCCGAAGAAGAAAGTATTAAAATAAGTCGTATGATTGCTCATTCTCACCTTTAATCCCTCTTATAAGTAGATAGTTACAATCGATTATAGACTCCGATCATTTCAATCGCCGTTTCTGCAAACTCTTTCCCTTTATTCATGCGATCAGCAAGCGCCCTGTCTAATGCTTGTTCCTCATTTTGTGTAGTTAGAATACCAAAAATTAGGGGAATATTCGATTGAGTGCTAAGGATGCTTAACCCTTGGGTGACAAAGTTGCAAACATAGTCGTAGTGGTCCGTATCACCCTTTATAACAGCGCCAATTACAATGATGGCTTTATAAGCAGGACTAGACAATAACCTTTTAGAAGTCCCGACCGTTTCGATGGCTCCGGGCACTTCGAATACTTTATAATCAACACCACTACTTTCAAGAGTTTGCTTGCAACTGGCCAGCAACGCATCCGTGATTGGTTGGTTAAAATTAGATTTGACGATAGCGATCATAACTTTTAGGTTAGTTGATGCCGACCAATAATTCTCTTATCACTAAGATATTGCTGGTTATACGGATTGATGGAAGCGGGAATAGTTTTCTGATCGAACGAAAATCCAGCTAACTTGAGGGCGGCAATTTTGAGCGGATTATTGGTCAATAGAGTAAATTGGTCGAGCTGTAGATGGTGTAGGATACTTATAGCCTCCGAATAGTCTCTGCCATCAGCCGGGAAGCCCAACTTTTCATTGGCTTGATAGGTGTTTAGCCCCTTTTCTTGCCAGTGATACGCTGCGATCTTGTTTCCAAGACCTATCCCACGTCCCTCATGGCCTTTTACATAGATAAGATACCCATGTCCTGCTTCTGCCATTTGCTGAAGCGCAAATTGTAGCTGCTCCCCACAGTCACAGCGTAGGCTGCCAAAAATATCTCCCGTATGACATTCACTATGAATACGAACTAGAGGAGTAGCATCGGGATTATCAGAAATGCTGATCAGGGAATGCTCTTGGTCTGTAGACTCCGTACGAAATACCCGAATGGTAAACTTACCATGCAAGGTGGGCAGCTCCGCTGTTGAGATCAATTTGCAGGCCGGACCATTCTTTGAGTTGTGAATGGCCAGTTGCTCTATCGAGATCATCTTTAGCTGATGCTTTGTGGCAAATTTTCGTAGACCCTCCCTTCGCAGCATTGTACCATCTACATCGAGTATCTCACAAATAATGGCAGCTTCGGGCTGGTGGGTAAGGCGGCATAATTCGACAGCCGCCTCCGTATGACCTTTTCGGACGCTAAGACCGCCGGTTACCGCTTGTAAGGGGAAAAGATGACCTGGCACACTAAAGTCTGCTGCCGTACTCTTGGGTTCTGCAAGCAGCCTGGCTGTTAGCGAACGGTCTGCCGCAGAGATACCCGTTGTAACACCATGCGCTTGAATGGCGTCGACAGAATTTAGAAAAGCGGTGGCTAGCGGATCTTGTTGATTAGAGGCTACCTTGGTAAACTGTAGCCGATCAATAATGGAAGAGCCTAGTGCGACGCAAACAAGCCCACGACCTTCTGATATACAAAAATTGATTTTTTCAGGTGTAGAGTGAGCGGCAGCAAAAACAATATCGCCTTCATTTTCCCGTTGCTCATCATCTACGACCACAATCGGATGGCCTGCCGCAAAGGAGGCTAGTGCTTCTCCGAGCGGATCAAAAAGTTCATGACTCATTTCTGAAGCAATTTCTCGGTGTATTTAGCCAAAATATCAAATTCCATGTTCACCTTATCTCCTGGCTGTAGATTCTTTAAATTGGTTTTCTCTAGCGTAACAGGGATAATGCAAAGTTCAAGTGTAGTTGACTGAATTGAATTGACTGTTAGACTAACTCCATTAATGGTAACGGAACCTTTATAAACAAGGTAGCGACAAAATTGTTCGGGCACTGAAATGGTCAAAAACCAGCTAGTTTCTGTTTGATCAATCCTGGACACTGTTGCCGTACAATCCACATGCCCCAAAACGTAGTGTCCGCCTATGGGATCTTGCGGACAAAGTGGCAGCTCAATATTGACCAATGTGCCTGGCTGGTATTGTGCGATTATGGTTTTATCGAGGCTCTCGGTAGAGACATAAAAATCAAGCATATCATTTTCAAAACCAGAGATGGTTAAGCAAGCCCCATCGATGGCAACACTATCACCATGTTTACATTTTTTATAAATTTCCGTCGCTTGTATCGTCAACTTTATTCCCTGTTCCTCTGGGATTATGCGCTGCACCCTTGCTGCACTAACTATGCCGGTAAACATGAATGAATTGGTTATTTTTGTGGCGCAAAGTTATGGAGAACACCCTCAAATCCATGTTAATAAACAACGCCATAGCCATTGCTGAAAGCGTCGACTACCAGAATGTTAAACCAAATCCCCGGGTCGGGGCCCTTATTGTAGACGAAAGAGGAAAAACCATAGCCTCAGGAGCGCACCAAAAATGGGGAGGGCCACACGCGGAGGTAGTGGCCATACAAGAAGCGCTACGGGCAGGAGCCAATTTGTCTAACTGCACCCTCTATGTAACCCTTGAACCCTGCTCGCACACCGGAAAGACCCCTCCCTGTACCGATCTTATCATCAGTCAGGGCATTCCCCGTGTTGTGTATGCCTCTAAAGATCCAAACCCTAAAGTGAACGGAGCCGAAGTACTCAAGGCAAACGGTGTAGACGTTATTTATTCGCCCACTGAGAAGGCGCTCGAACTCAATAAAGAGTTTTTTGTACAGCAACTTTTCAATAGACCCTACTGCATTCTCAAGATGGCACAGACCGCCAATGGCTATGTTACAGAAGCAGAAGGGGTTCAAACTTCTATAAGTAATTCGGTTAGTAAGGCGCATGTTCATAAAAAATTTCGGAGCAGCTGTGATGCCATTCTCTCTACTGCAAAAACAGTGATTACTGATAATGCCACGCTAAATATTCGCACTGGCGACGATCATCGAGAATTAACTGCGGTAGTTATAGATCAAGACTTAGATCTATTGGGCAGGCCTGATCTTGCAATACGCTATATGAGAACTGACTCCAGGCTGTTCTTGGTAACCGATCTCACTTACAGCGGCCCTCTACATGCAGAGGGTATTGATATCATCACGACTCCTTTTTTAAATCGAAGAGTCGACCTTCATTCGCTATTACAACGGCTCTATAAAGACTATACTATCTGTCGACTGCTTATAGAGTCAGGCCCGCTGCTTGCTAAAAGCCTTTTTGCGCAAAATTTAGTAGATGAGTATCACCTTTACACAGCCAGTCATTCAATATCTCCACTTACAGGACTGCCAGGTATCGAAAGATCTCTATTGAAAAATTCGATTAAGATCCAGGAGGTGGACCTGCAGGGAGACCGCTACGAAGCATATGACTTTAGATGGTATGGCAGAGAGTCTAGTTGTAAATGAGTAGCCCTATAAAATAGGGCTTTGACGCTATAGTAAGATTTTCTCTAATTTAGATTAAACATTTAGTCATGTCCGGTAATGCTTATCCTTTACTGCAGCAATTAAATACGCCGTACTCATTAACCAAAGAGCAAATCGATTTTTATCAAGAAAACAGATTCATAAAACTTAAGCATGTTTTTGATCAACCCACTATCTCGTATTTTAATGAGGTAATCACTCGGCTGGTTGAGCAGATGAATAAACAGACTACTCCCTTGGAGAGTCGCTCGACCTATGGAAAGGCCTTTCTTCAGCTGTTTAATCTCTGGAGAGAGGACAATCTCGTAAAAGAGTTGGTATTTAGTAAACGATTGGCAAAAATTGCTTCTGATCTTATGCAAACCTCGGGTGCCCGGCTATATCACGATCAGGCACTATTTAAAGAAGGGGGCGGTGGAATTACACCCTGGCATGCCGATCAGTACTACTGGCCTTTAGATACCGATAAAACCATAACAGCTTGGATTCCGTTGCAGGAAACACCACTAGAACTTGGCCCGCTTGAATTCAGTGCAGGGAGTCACCGCATTGTAGAGGCACGCAACTTAGAGATCAGCGATGAAAGTGAGCAGCAGATCGAACAAAAGCTTCGAGTGACCGATTTTAAACATATAATTGAGGCGTTCGATATAGGTGAAATTAGCTTTCATAGCGGCTGGGTATTCCATAGGGCCGGAGCGAATAGCACCACACAAATGCGAAAAGTGATGACCATCATTTACATGGATAGAGATATGCGACTAAAATCACCCGAAAACCAGAATCAGATCAACGATTGGAACACTTGGTGTCCGGGAGCGGTTATCGGAGAAGTGATCAACTCGCCGCTTAATCCCATTTTATTTGAGTATTGATTGTTCTACCTTCACTTCTATGCCAAATTATGCAATTGTCGGAGCCAGCGGATTAATCGGTGGTCATATCTTACAGGAGTTGCAACAGCAATCTGCAGCTTCTATTACGCTTATCGTACGGCGCTCATTAGCGTTGAGTGATCCGAAACTGACGGAGGTAAAGGTTGACTTTTCTAAGCAAGAGCAGTTAAATCATGCACTTAGGGGCTTTGACGCGGTTTTCGTTGCTGTTGGAACGACTCAAAAGCAGGTAAAGGGCGATAGGGTAGCCTATAGGAGAATTGATCACGATATTCCCGTATCAGTTGCGGCCGCTTGTGCTTATAACCAGATCTCGTCATTGCTAGTGGTTTCATCTGTTGGTGCCAATGCCAGCAGTGGAAATTTCTATTTACGGATAAAAGGGGAGGTAGAGGATAGAATCGCTGCTATGAACATTCCGTACATAGGTATATTTCAGCCCTCTTTGCTGTTGGGCGAAAGAAAGGAGTTCAGGCTGGGAGAAAAGGTAAGCCAATACTTGATGCCTTTACTATCCCCAATGATGCCTGCTCGTTACCGACCAATAACAGCATCCGCGGTAGCCAAGGCTATGGTCCGAGAGGCAAATAAGCATCAACGGGGAGTTGTCAGGTACACCTATTCTTCTATGCTCAACTAGGTCTTTTAACACGCGCGTTGCTTTAAGCAACCTCTATTTTTTCTTTTTACGTGCTGCTCTAAAGTCAACGTTCATACCCACTACATGAAAGGTACGATTGTACTTTGCTTTCGCATAGTCGGGACGATACATATAATAAAGATCTAGTCGAGCGCTCTTAGATAGGCGTCGTTTTATTCCAGCAGTGTTACGTATGTTATCGACAAAGCGGTTACCGCCAAATTTCATCACCGGCTCAAAAGCCAAGTAGGCTGACCATTTTTTATTGATCGGCAATCCCCACTTTATTCTGGCTCTCCAAAACAGTTCGCTTTGGCTTGCATCAGCAGGATCCATGAAGTCCTGAATATTATTTAATACGAGTAAACGAAGTCCCAGGTTTGTCTTTGCGATCTTAGGCTCGTATTCCCCTCCCAAGGAAAATCGATGAAAAGAAGATCCTTGCACAAAGCCTAATCGGTATTCTGCCTGTACTCCGATTCTCTTGTGAACCATTTTTGATCCGGAAAAACTGATATAAGAGCCTTTGTATGAGGCCAGATTATTTTGAAATCGTGCCTGATAGTCAATTCCTAGCTCCCATTTTTTCTTTAGGTCAAAAGTTATGCTGGTTCCATACCAGCCCAAAACGTCTACAGGGTCAGTGGCACTCGTTTGTCCAAAGGTCGAAAAAGAGATGACCAGCAGTAGCGACAGTAGGGGATACTTCATAGTTAGAAATAGTAAATGGTAATACGGGCAGTGTCTCTAAGCAGATCGATATTTCCGATCTCGATACGTGTAATGTTCAGACCCGTTCGTGCGTTTAGGTCTGCGATCAATTCGGAACGCCTATCGGGAGCGATCAATTCAATACGGTCGTAGGTTACATCATGATAAAGTTCTCGCTTTACAATCTTGTTATTTTCCAACAGCCCCATCAGCAGAATCAATATAGCGCCAATTAGCCCCAGCTCGTCCCATCCTCCTTTGCTGATCGCCATCACCAGGCCTACAGCGATCACGATAAATAGGTAGGTCATGTCTTTGGCCGATATATTTTCGGTACGGTATCGGAGCATAGAAAAAACAGCGAACAAGCCGAAGGCTGCACCCAACGTCATCTCTACTTTGTTGAGTAAATAGGTAATAAGGAAAATGGCGACGTTGAACGCGAAAAAAGTTAGGAACAGGTCGGTTCTTTTGTAATGTCTATAATAGATGAGTCGCACGATGACAAAAGTGGTCAACAGATCGATGGCGAACCGAACAACAAATTTGCCGTTCAATTTTTCAAACAGTTCTATTCCTTGTTCAGCGGAAACTTGTAGCAGGTGCATGGTGGGACAGTTGTTTGGCTAATATACGTAATGGTAATCTAAAGTGATGGTGCTTTGCCGTTGGATAAAGAGATAAAATACCTAAGCAGTATTTGCTGATGGAGCCCGAACGAATTCCTATTGTCCGAAAATAGCGCTGCTCGGCTGCAATTACACCCCGAGGTCTTTTTATTTCTATGATCACTCTTTCGGGGAATTCTGCACGACGGTCATTGGCACAATAGCATAGATTAAGATCGATGGTGATGCGCTCACCCCCTTGTTTAGCTACCAGGGTGACCCTGTCGTAGTCAACTTGAAGGGTTTCTTGCAACGCTTCGTTGTGGGTATGCCGTGGATATTCCGAGCTGGTTTGATGCATAATTGAGGATACTAAATCTTTATCCTTGATGCGTGTTCTTTGCTTTTCGGTAACTCCCCGGTTGTCACGTTTCTTGATCTCGCAATAGCTTAGTTGGGTATCGACATATTCTCGAATCCTGAACTTTACCCGGTTGCCGGCCCCTGCATGATGCGCATGATAGAGCCTAAGTCCGGGTGTATCATAGTATACGCTGTGGTAGCGGAATATCCGCTTATTGTTGATCTCGAGTACGCGATGTGTATTGGTCCAATGTGATAAAATGGCCGGTAATTGTTCGGGTCTTATTACGTACTTGGTATCGTATCGCTTTAATAGCGAAGCCTGTTCGTTGGTCTGCTCAAGCGAGACGGGTTCAAATGACCCTAAAAGAGAGTCTAGGTTCATAGAAGACGTCTAAGTTCTCTTGGCCTTAGCACAAGTTGGTTTCAGACCAGGTGCAATATCGGTCAGTTAATCTATGAATAGTCTAATCGATTTATTATTGACTACTACAAAATAGATTCCCTTGCTCAGGTTGTTCACCGGCAGCTGATTATTTCCGGCAGCTAACACTCCTTTCCAAACCAACGCTCCACCGGCGTTCAATAATCTCACTTCATTGGCATCTGCCAAATAAATGGTTATGATTTCACTAGCAGGGTTGGGGTAGACAATTACATCAGCACCTGGTTCATTGAAGAGGATACTTACGATCTTGCTATAGCTGAATTTGTCGTCGATGTCACGCTGCAGTATTCGGTAGTAATTGTAGGTGTTGCCCTTTAAAGGTGTTTGGTGCAAATACGAATAATTTTTAATTGTAGTGCTATTGCCTGCAGCCATTACGGTAGATAATTGCTGCCACTGTTGGGTATTGTTGCTGTATTCTATTATGAAGTCTTTAGTGTTGATCTCAGTGGCAGTGGACCATTTGACTAGTACCATGTTACCACTTTTTTGAGCAGCCACTTCGCTCCAGGTGACGGGTAAGACACCGCCGGTATTGGTTATGGTAACAAGTCTGGTAGTGGTGCAGGTGGTACCTCCAGCAGCCACGCTATAGCTGATAGTGGTAGTTGTTGAAGTTCCGCTTGCAGGAGGGGTTAGTACTGAAACTACTCCTGAAGAGGCTCCTATTGAAATGCCAGGATTGGAACTTGACCAGGTTCCTCCGCTATTTCCGCTGGATGTAAAAGTTGGAGAGGTGGTAGAAGCGTTCCAATTGAAACCGGTAGAAGGACTAATAGTGCCGGCGTTGAGAACAGTGACCGTAATGGGCAATGAGGACAGCGAGAGGTCAGCACCACAGTTGGCCACTCGCTGAAAGTAGGTTGTTTGCGTAAGAGCACCGGCGCTGTAGGTGGCTTGGTTGGCTCCTGCTATATTCGCATACCCGCTGGTGCTGGAAACTGTAGATCGTTGCCATTGGTAAGTAGGACTTCCTGAACAGCCGCTTCCACTGGCAGCGGCCGTACTGGTGAATGGGGCTGGCGTAGAACCGCTGCAGATGGTTTGGTCCCCTGAAATTGTTCCCGCATTGAATGTTGTACCAGCTGTGTTGATAGTACAGGTAAACGTCGTGGTTCCTGATTGCAGCTCAAAGGTCCAGTTGGCGGCAGGAGGAACACCATTATTGCCAGCGGTGTTGGTGGCATAGAAGCAGATTTGAGGCGGGTTGTTAGTGCCGATGTAATCTCCAAACCAAATAGTATTGGGTGTAACTAAGTTGGCGCCATCTTGGTATAAGACCCCGTTTTGCCATACTTTGTTTCTTGTGTAAACTGCATTTGGAGAGGTAGATCTGACAAATTGAAATTCTCCTGTTTTATCATAACCTGCCGAAACAAGAGCACTCGGCGGCGTGGATGTACCACAGGTATTGGCCTGGCCATTTCCGTTGTTGCGTCGGTCAAAAATGGGGCAAGACTGCGAAAAGGATAGGCTAGAGCAAAGCAAAGAGGCTATTGAAAGTATCGCTACGGATTTTTTTGAAAATGTCATGGCTAGTAGATTGATAGATTAGCAGGTGGTGGATTCGTTTGGTTGTAGGGCAGCTATTTCCTCTACCCGGGTGGATAGTTCTTGGATTACCGATTGTTGTTGCTGTATGGCACTAATGAGAATTGGAACCAACTTGGAATAATTGACCTTTTGAGGGATGATTTGCCCGCTTTCGTCGATGTCGTTCTTCTCTCCGAAAACCAGATAAGGTAAAACAGCCTGAAGTTCATGAGCCATAACACCGTACTCACGATGACCGGACTCCTTCCAGCGAAAGTCGTATGTCGGAATATTTTGTAGTAATGCAATTGCATCATATTCACGTTTATCCTCTTTCAGGCGGTAATCAGAAGTGGTTCCGGTAACTAGCCTGAAGGCCTCCTCTGAATTTAGGAGATGATATAAAATCTCCTCTTCTTGCTGCCTGATCAGATCTACGGATAGTGATTCAATTGTTGGGGTGCTCCAAGACTCTTTTGGCTGGTTCATGCTCTGATGATTGATTATTTAGTGTGGATTATTTTTTTGTAAATATAATAGTTACTTTTAACACAACTCTTTAAAGAATAAGTGAAAACTCGTACTATTTTATCCCCTGTATTTACTTTTTTTGTATTTGTATGTATGCATTGATCAATGTTCCTCGATTTTCTTTCAGGCGAATAGCTTTTTTATTTGTTCCAATTTTATTCGCCTGCTCCAAAAAGGGTAGCAACGGTGGTAATGCCGGCAATAATGATCCTGCTCCCGTTAAGAAGCTTTATGAGTACGTGATCAATCCATCAACTACCAACAACGCTATCAATTCTTTTGATAACCCGCATTATGTCTATTTCGATACAAGGGTAGTTGCTAAGAACAAGCTTTTTGTTTTTCTTCCGGGAACTTCTGGGTTTCCCTCTGTGTATACACTTATCACCCAAAAGGCGGCCGCTATGGGCTACCATTCCATTGGTTTGATGTATCCTAATGGCTCGGAGATTTATATAGCTTCCGGTACTAATTCGGACAATACTTCTTTTGGTCGTTGTCGGCAAGAGGTATTCGATGGATCCGATCAAAGCATGGCTATCAATGTAAACCCCGATAACTCCATACGGGGGCGACTAACTAAATTATTACAGTATTTGAACGCTACCTATCCCACACAGAATTGGGGTCAATATCTTCTAAATGGTCAAGTGGATTGGAGTAAGTGTGTCCTGGCGGGCCATTCGCAGGGTGGGGGCCATGCTGTCTATATCTCCAAGAAAGTTGTATTGAGCAAGGCCCTTTGTTTTGCATCTATTGACTGGAATTCCTTTTTAGGGGCAAGTGCCGCTTGGGTGTTTGAGTCTGGCGCAACCCCGATTTCGAAGGTGTACTCTTTTATTAGCCCCAACGATCAGGTATTTAGCTATACCAATGTGCAACGACAGTTGAACGACCTGGGCATTCCCGGTACAGCAGTAAGTATCGACAATACCTCAGCGCCCTATGGGAACACTAATAGGCTTATCACGACCGCAACTGCCGCTATAACGCTGTTGCTACCCGACCATAATGTTATTTGCCTTGATCAGTATGTGCCAAAAACAGCGCAAGGTGCTGTGGCGCCTGCATTTGATAATGCTTGGGGGTATTTAATTGGTAATTGAGAGATCATTCCCGGGGTGCGGGACACCAGGTCATACAGACCACACAAGAGCGATAAAGTTGATCGTGGAGAGTAAAAGTAAATGGGTCTAGTGTTGTGCAAACCAGGCGCTTGTTCTGGGGCAGGATACTGCAATGTTAATTTATTTGATCCTCACTGCCTTTACAGTAGTGCTTTCTATTCGCCCCTTTCTTTTGTAGATGACGTCCACTTTCTTGGTAGCATGGGCTAGTTCGGCTTTATAGGCATCCAGTTTTCCGCCTACGATCTTGTTGATGGCTACGATCTCATCACCCACTTCGAGTCCGGCCTCCTGAGCAGGGGAGCCGGTGGCAACAAAGCCGATCGTTATTAAACCATCGATCAGGTACAACTCCATGCCGATGTAGGCGTAGTCAAATTCGTCATAGTAAAAACGATTGGGCTTTAGGTGAATCTCAACCGCCGGGTAATTGATGATGATATTAAATCGTCGAAGTAGGTCGTTCCCTATCAGTCCGGCCCAGTGGGGATAATTGGTTACGTTGTTGCTATCATCAAAAATGGTGATAGGCACCTTTTTAAAACGATAGGGGCCAATGCGAAGACTTCGAAGCAATGTTAATCGTAATTCAATTTGTCCGCCAATGCCTTCTCCAGATGTAATCCAGCTTTTTCGTTCGGGGTCCAGTACCCCGGCTTCTTTCGCAAATCGCTCCGAAAATAGCAGGTTGAGTCCGGCCCCTATGTCTATCAGCATGGGATAGTTCTTGGTTTGTAGCTCCTGGATCGTAAAGGGGTATGCGGGCAGCCGATTGATCTGTGGATTTAGTAGTAATCCTTTTTTGGGGTAGGCAAAAGCGCCAGGAGCATACCAATCCATTAGCTGTTTATTGTAGTCGATGCTTACGATATATCGGCTTAGCATCGCATAACCAATTACGCCGTCTATTCGTACGCCATAAATGGAGGTGAGTACACTGTAGTCATTGACATAGAAATTAAGTGAGTCGGTACGTAAGTCTCCAACGGTGAGCGTTTGGTTACGTAGTTGAGGTACTTCACGAACGCCCGCTATACCTCGAATCAGCAACCCGTCATAGCTTGGCCGAAGACCGAGGTAGCTGGCGGTGGTGGAGTCCAGCGAAATGCCACTGCTACCGGTGTCAAAAATAAACTGCAGCGTATCGCTAAAAGGGGCAAGTCTGGCTTGAATGATGACAACTCCTCCGGTTACTTGCAAAATCTGAACACGCGCAAGCGGAGCAGGCTGTACGGGTTGGGTGGTGGCACGAAAAGAGGCCAAAAGAAAAGCCAATATAAGCCCGCAGCCTATCCAAAATCGGTCGTTGACCCAAATCATGACTTCAATTTACGAAGTCTTGACTAGAAGATGATCGACCTGCTATCGGTTGGCGCTTCGATCGCTACCTGCTTTCCGCAGGCAAGGTGTCTATGCTCATGACCCGCTGCATATCTTTTTGTAGGGAGTCAATAGCCGCCACCGCCTGCTTGACCTGAATGTGAGGTAGGCTGCTTTGGTCCATTAATATCTTTATGGCTTCCAGGTTTTGCCAATGATAGTTGATCTGGGTCTCTTTAAAGCGAAAGACATACATTTTTTCGGAAGTAAAAGCGCATAGAAAAATTAATGCCAACGTTACGATCGGAATGAACATTTTTTTCATAGAGCTGTACTATTTAATTTTTAGTTGTTGTTTGAGACTGTTTAATTCTTTTAACAGCAATAAGACCTCTTGGCCTTGCTTGGCCACAGCTTTTGTAAGCTCTTGGATCATCTTTTGCTGCTCTTTGATGGCCTCCACCAGCAGGCCAGTTGTTTCTCCGTAGTTTATCCCATAATAGCCATCGCTTTCATTTTGAAAGACGAGCTCCGGTACCACTTGCTTTACCTCCTGCGCGATCATACCCATCATTTTTTTGGGATCGGAACTGTCTTTCCAATTGAAGGTGACACCTCGAAGGGCCAGGACTTTTTCCAGTGCATGCGGAATGGTAACTATATTTTTTTTCAGTCGCTGATCGGACGTAGAGCCAGTCAGGGTTCCATCGCTGGTCAAACTTAGCGGTCTTACCGATGCGCCACTTAATACACTGGTGAACCTGGCCGATGCGGCATAGATATCTCCAATTACCTGTAGTCTGAAGTTTCCGTTGTCCGTTAAAGTGCCACCAGCGTTAAAGTCCGGATTAACGTATAGTTCGCCAGCGGCGCTTAGGTATACTTGAGCTGGCGCTGTGGCAAATGGATCTGTATTTCCATTCAAAATCAACCCTCCGTTTCGTTTTCCATCACTGCCAATGGAGCCGCCCACAGGGCTTGATGAGTTATTTTGTACACCAAAAATGATCTGCGTAGCTCTGTTATTGGCCCCTCTTGAAGTTACAGTTACATTCAAATCACTATTACCAGACTCATTGATACTGAGTTTGCCACTGGGGATATTTGTTCCGATACCCAGTCGTGCATTCGCTGCATTCCAAAATAGGTTGTTGCTACCAGACTGGGCACTGGTGCTGGTCCAGTAGGCAACCTGACCGCTGGCTCCAGTTCCAATGCTCGTTGATAATAAGGTGGTCCAGTTAAGGGATGCCACACCGGCATTAATGCTGCTTACCCCAAGCACCTGATTTACGCCAGGCGTAATGGCAGGCAAGATCATCGTATAGCCGGATGTTCCTGTAGCGGCACGTATGCCAACATTCCCATTGGTGGGGTTCGTTGGATCAAAGACTCTAATTTCCTTTTGCGTATTGGGTCTTATGGTTTGCCCGTACAGGGCAGTTGAAGAAAAACCTGCTGACCCCAACAAGGAGGCCAGCAGGAAAAACACAACGACTAAGTTGATCTTGGTTTGCATCGAAATTTTTATTGGTTGATGATACTCCAGTTGCAGCTACCGGTAAATGGTGCCGAGAAATAGATGATAAAGCCTGTTCCGGCAGTTCTGGCTACATAATAAGAGGGAATGGGCATATCGGCTCCTGTTCCTTCAAGTGTTACATTGATGGCATCATCTCCATCGATCGATGCGGCTGCAACGCTAACCGATTCGTTGGCGCTTACGCTAACAAGGCCTCTTCCTTTAACAAAGGCACTGCTCCAGGTGGGGGCTGCTCCGGCTCCGTTTGATTGCAATATTTCGCCTGGATTGCCAGCCGCTCCATTCAATTGCAGCGGGCTGCTGCCGGTTAGATTAAGAGTACCGGAGATGGTTCCTCCGTTATTGGCCGTAAACAGGCCGCCAACTGTAAGAGGTCCTCCTACGGTTACGCCGCTAGTGCTGGCAAGTAGACCAGCTATTACCATAGAAGAGTAACTGGCTTTTGACAAAAGACCATTGTTATCGGCGATGATCACTCCTTCGTTGGTAGTAGACGAAGCGGTTCCGGAAGCTCCGGCGAGCGAGTTCATGCTAATGGATCCGGTGGCGCCGATGGTCATTCTCGTATTATTGTCTGTTTTTAGAACGAGCGGTTGTGCATCGAGCGTTCCCAAAAAGGTAGAGGAGTTGGTACCCGCGTTACCGCTCAGCGACCACCCCGTGGCATCAGGTGAGTTCCAGGTCAAACTAACGGATCCTCCGCTAATGTTTGACACCGTCAATACTTGGTTAGCAGTTGGAGTCGCTGCCGGAAAACTCAAGGTGTAGGTGGTCGTGCCGGGCGCTGCTTTTAATCCTACGTACCCACTGCCTGAGGCAGGATTGACCAACCTCAATTCTTTTTGAATGTTGGGTGACTGTGCCATAGCATTGAAGCTGATTCCTGATAGCAGCAGCACTGTAGCTGCCACGATTCTGTTTTGTTTCATGGATGTTTGTTTATATGGTTTTGAGTTAAGAAATTCCGTTATTCTTTATTCTGCAATCACCCAGGTTACATAGCCGTTAAAGGCAGCCGTAAAATGTACCCGGATCTTATTGTTGGTTATGTCTCTGACGATATAATAACTGGGAATAGGATTGGGAGTGGTACTGGCCTCCAACACGACCGAGATGCCATCATCATTATCGAGGCTTGCGACCGTTATCTCATACAAATCGGCATTGTTTAGTAGCGCACTTCTGTTCTTTGATTTGATGGTACTTATTTGTCGGGGATTTATCCAAACAGGAGTAGCTCCTGAGCCCTGCGATACGAGAATGTCTCCGGGATTGCCATTATTTCCGTTAAGTGCTAGTGTGGTATTAGGGCCATTTAAAGAAACTGAGTTTTGTATGCTGATGCCACTGGTAGTACTCACTACTTCCTGAAAGGTTTTTGGTCCACCTATGGTTTGTGACGTGCTTAGATCCACGAAGTTTTTTATTGAGGATCCCGTTCCTCCGTTGGCAATGTTTAACACGCCTCCTAGTACAACGGTACCGCTGGTAGGAGAGGAGGGGGTCAAGCCGGTCGTTCCACCACTCAAGCTTATCACGGCGGCGCTTTGTGCTACGTTGTCGGCTGTTAGGGCAGCACCTGCATAGGGAACAATGCCAAAGGGTGTTGTGCCGAGGTCAACCCATTCATTTTGATAATTCCAATTGGTTACATTGGCGACGGGCTCTATGGCAACCCTAATTCTTATTAGATAATTCAAGCTGCGCCAGGGAATGTCCAAAATACTGTTGTAAGTACCTCCCGCTCGTGTGCCCTTGCCCACTGATACCTGAAAGATGCCGGCCTCGTTAGTACGGGTCACATGTTCCTCTGTAAAGACGGGTGTGCTCGTAGCACTAGCCGAAACAATGTCTATACGTACGTAAATGCGTCGGTCCTTAGCTGGGTTATTGTTTCGGTCTTTTGCTATTGCCTCAATATTGATACCGGGTTGTTGTGCCTGTACCAAGGATGCGCTGCACGAAAAGATAAGTACGAGTAGTGTAAAGAGTTTATTGGATCTCACAATTAGTTAACTTTTATAAAGGGAATAATTTGTTTGAGGGAGCCGCTTTCTATGTGTAGAAAATAATTTCCGGATGCGATCATGCCTACATACAGGCTTTGTCCTGCATACAACTGGGTATTAGTCACAGTCTGTCGCATGACTGTTCTGCCGATAGCGTCGATGACCTTAAGTTGTAAGCTGGGATGATCATTGAGTAGTTGGTTACTCTGCGCTCGGATATAGTTGGTTGCCGGGTTGGGAAACAGTCGTATTTCGGGCCTGATTATCGTAGGGCCTGTTGGGCAGTCAAGAGAAAAAAGTTTATTACCGGCTATGCCATAATAGGCGAATAGCCCACTCAGCACCTGAAGACAGTTCACGCTTTTATTGATCGTATTAACATAGGCCGCTATCTTGGCCTCGTTCGAGGGTCGATCTACCACGCCCATTGAGAAAAATAGCTGGGTTTGTGCGCTTACCGTCAAGGAAGCTGTCGCTAGTAGAAGAAAAATTATATGATAGCGATTTTCTTTCATCGTCTGGTAGAGAAATAGAAGGTATTGAGGAGATTGTTCTTTGTGTATTCCAAGATGGCATAGTCCTTTTCCAGCAGCGAGATTTTATAGGCTTCGATCTGCCTCGAGCCTGCGCTAATATTCAGCGAGATCATAGAGGGCTGTTCTGTAATCGTATAACCTCCTGTAATGCCATCTGAATCGCTATAGCTTTTGTTATTGCTGGAAAGACGAAATGAAAATGTAGAAACGCCACTATAGGCAAACGCTTGCTGACCCACTGTCTTTTTTTCGAGGTACCAGTCTTTATTAGCCAGTTTATCTTCGGCTGTCGCGTAGTTTGTCTCTTTTTGACAGCCCGCAATGCCTATGCACAGTAGTAAGTATATAATTGGTATTCTCATAGATTACAATTGGTCATAGCGCTATTGATATTATAGGGCAAGCTACCCTCGTGTCGTAAGGGTTTCAATGATGAGCATCAACGATTCGATGATTTTTGTAGTTACCTTTACGTATGCCTTTAAAAAATTACCAGTCTTCCTTCGATCGTTTAGTTTCTATTATGGATGAGCTCCGTGAAAAATGTCCGTGGGATAAGAAACAAACTATTGAGTCTCTTCGGTCATTGACTATCGAAGAGACCTTTGAGTTGGCAGATGCCATTACCGATGGAGACTTTGCCCTTATTAAAGAAGAATTGGGCGATCTCTTGCTTCACATCGTATTCTATTCCAGAATCGGTGCTGAGCAAAAGCAGTTTGAGCTCAACGATGTTATTGAAGGTATCTGTAAAAAGCTCGTACATCGCCATCCTCATATTTATGGCGATGTGGTGGTAAATAGCGAAGAGGATGTTAAGCGAAATTGGGAGCAACTAAAGTTAAAGGAGGGTAAGACCTCTGTATTGCAAGGTGTGCCCCGCTCGTTACCTGCCACCATCAAGGCGCTACGGTTGCAAGAGAAAGCCAAGCAAGTGGGCTTTGAGTGGGATCACCGGGAGCAGGTTTGGGATAAAGTACTTGAGGAGTTAGAAGAGTTAAAAGAGGCGGTTGCCGCTTCTCATGTGCAAAGCGAACAAGCTATAGCCAAGCACAACCAAAATAAAGTAGAGGAAGAATTCGGGGATCTTATCTTTTCGTTGATCAATTATGCCCGTTTCTTAAAGATTGACCCTGAAACCGCCCTTGAGCGTACCAATAAAAAGTTTATTCATCGCTTTACCCTCCTAGAAAAGGAGGCCGCGCTAGCCGGTCGCTCTCTTAGTGAGATGACCTTGGACGAGATGGATGCGATCTGGAACCAGATCAAACAAAGATCCGCCTCCTGATCGCCCTAAAAGGCCTACCTTTGCGGTGCCGAAAACGAAGGGTATCGCTCTATGAAGAACATCAGGAATTTCTGCATTATCGCACATATTGACCACGGTAAGTCTACCCTGGCAGACAGGCTTTTGCAAGCTACCAATACGATCAGTGAACGCGAAATGATGGACCAGGTGCTTGACGACATGGACCTGGAGCGAGAAAAAGGGATCACCATTAAAAGCCATGCTATCCAGATCAACTACCGGCATACGAACGGTCAAGAGTATATCTTGAATCTGATAGATACGCCCGGGCACGTAGACTTTAGTTATGAGGTAAGCCGCGCCCTGGCCGCTTGCGAGGGATGTCTTCTGTTGGTCGATGCCACTCAAGGCATTCAGGCTCAGACAATCAGTAATTTATATCTGGCAATTGAAAATAATTTAGAGATTATTCCAGTCATCAATAAGATTGATATGGACGGGGCAATGATCGAAGAGGTCGAAGATCAGATCGTCGATCTTATCGGCTGCAAGCGCGAAGATATTCTACACGCCAGCGGTCGAACCGGTCTTGGGGTAGATAAGGTGCTCGAGGCCATTGTGGCGCGGATTCCCTCCCCAAAAGGAAATCCCGATGCACCCTTGCAGGCATTGATATTCGATTCGGTGTTTAATTCGTTTCGTGGCATCATCGTTTACTACCGTATCATGAACGGTAGTATCAAAAAAGGCGATAAAGTAAAATTCGTTTCCACTGGTCAGGAATATGGAGCCGACGAGGTTGGTATCCTTAAGCTCAAGATGACCGAAAAGAACCAAGTTTCAACCGGTGATGTAGGTTATATCATAACGGGCATTAAAAATGCCAAAGAGGTCAAGGTTGGTGATACCATTACGGTGGCTACCAATCCTCATCCGGAGCAGATCAAAGGTTTCGAAGAGGTAAAGCCCATGGTGTTCGCCGGCATCTTTCCTGTCAATACCGATGAGTTCGAGGAGCTCAGGGATTGCATGGATAAGTTACAGCTCAATGATGCATCGCTAACGTTCGAACTCGAAACATCACAGGCCCTCGGCTTTGGTTTTCGATGTGGCTTTTTGGGCATGCTGCACATGGAGATCATTCAGGAGCGTCTCGAAAGGGAGTTTAACCAGACGGTCATCACCACGGTGCCTAACGTGAGTTTTATTGCCACCACCACCAAAGGAGAAGTGGTAATAGTAAATAATCCCACCGAGTTTCCCGATCCGGTCAAAACAGACCATATCGACGAGCCCTTTATCAAAGCACAGATCATTACCAAGCCCGACTATATTGGTAATATTATGACCCTTTGCCTTGGCAAGCGTGGTATTCTGATCAATCAAAGCTACCTGACTCCCACGCGGGTAGAGTTGATCTTTGAGATGCCCCTTACCGAGATCGTTTTTGATTTTTATGACAAGCTTAAATCGCAAACGCGCGGTTACGCCTCTTTCGACTATCATCCCATCGGTTACCGCGAAAGCGATATCGTTAAGATGGATATTCTCTTAAATGGCGACAAAGTGGATGCATTATCGGCCCTTATCCATCGTAGTCGTGCCCAGGAATTTGGTCGTAAGCTCTGCGAAAAGTTAAAGGAGTTGCTGCCTCGTCAACAGTTTCAAATCGCCATTCAGGCCGCTATTGGGGCTAAAGTAGTCGCCCGGGAGAATATCTCGGCCATGCGAAAAGACGTGACTGCTAAATGTTATGGAGGTGATATTAGCCGTAAGCGCAAACTACTCGAAAAGCAAAAAGAAGGTAAGAAAAGAATGCGTCAGATCGGAAACGTAGAAGTTCCGCAAGAAGCCTTTTTAGCAGTTCTCAAATTAGACGAGTAGTCCGCATGCAGTATCATTAGCCTTTCCCTTTACCGGTTTGTTGGTTCGGTAACTTTGCAGGCGGCTTTGGTTTGTCGAACAAAGGCTGCTCGCGAGGGGCTTGTCCATCTTGCAGCTGTAAGGTAAATACCTTGTTGATGTGCACCCACTTTCCGTTCGTCCATTTGAATCCTTCTTGATCGCCGTCGGGGATATACGTATACTTGCTATCGGGATCATTATTCTCCGAGATGAGGTGATCTACCAAGATCATATCCAGCTCTGCCACGTAATCCATCAGTACTCGTGCTCCCTTTTTAAACTCTAACGCTACCCGGTGACGGGGTGGGGTAGGAATGCTGTCTTTGTCGTAAGTAAAGAAAGGTCCTCCAAATACCGGCTCTCCCTTAGCGTTGAATTGTAATACATCGAGCCATTTGATATTACTTCTTGCGTTGTTGGGGTCGAATCCGAAGAGCGTGTAATAATTTTTATCTTGGTAGCTTGTCAAAATGATGTTGTAGTAGAGAGCGCCGATCCACTGATTGGCTGAACGCAGCGAATCTTCTGGATGGTCGGTAAACTCGGATACATCCCGTAGTGGGTACAGTGATAAAGATCCATTTTCTGTACGCTTTTGTATGGCTCCTTTTTGACGGGCATAATAGTCATCGAACTGCAAATTCCAGGTAATGATCCGAAAACTTGAATCAGGTGCATAACGGCAGGATATTCCTTTAACTGAATCGAAGGCGAACCAGAAAGAGTTATCGATGCGCAGGGCCCTTACCAGTGTTTTGGTAAAAACGCTGTCGGCGATCATGCGGTCTTCGGGCAAGCTATCGGTAGTCAGGTACTCGGCGTAGTCCTTTAGCGTATCTTCCTTTGCCAGCAACAGTTGGCGTTCCGCAACGCCCAATCGGGTAGAAAATAGTCGTGTCTGCGCATTGCCGTAGTGGGGTAGCACGCACAGACCCACTGCCAGTAGCAGGACATAGCATAATTCGATCTGATTCGGCCTAGCTTGCATACGATGTAGTTGGTAAGGCGATCTCTTCTATGGAGTGTACCAGTGAGCTCCAGCTCAGTTTGCTTTTTTGCTCTTTGATGCCCTCTGAAAAATGATCTGTCCTCAGCTGGTAGAAACGCAAGATCGCCTCTGCTATTGCCTGGCTATTGGGTTCGCAGACAATGCCGGCCCGTTCATGCGGAACCGCATCGGCTAGTCCGCCCACACGGGTTACGATCATCGGTTTTTCGAAGTGATAGGCCAGGGGAGTGACACCGCTTTGCGTGGCCTGTTTATACGGCTGTACCACCACATCGGCAGCACAGAGATAGTAGCGTACGTCGCTATCGGCAATAAAATGGGTATGGCAAATGACTCGCTCGTCAAGTTGTAAACGTTGTATCAGATCGAGATAGGGTTGGGCGTTCTCGTAATATTCGCCTGCTATCAACAGTTTTATGTTTTGATTGGCAATGCGTTCATCGGACATTGCCTGCAATAACAGATCTAGCCCTTTGTAGGGGCGTATGAATCCAAAGAATAGAACGATCTTGTCAGCGGTGCTCAGTCCAATTTTTTTACGGGCCTCTTGTTGAGATACGATGGCTCCAAAATGATCGTATAAGGGGTGCGCGACTTGCCGGTAAGGTCTTTGTTTTTCAAAAAATCGAAGGTCTTTACTTACCTGATCGCTCATGGTAATAAAGCTGTGACATTGCCGTAAGAAGTAGCGAGTAAAAAGACGATCGCCGGGTCTTTTTTCGTGCGGAATAATATTGTCGGCCAGGCAAACGATACGTGTATGTTGATTCTTTTTAATGATAGAAAGAATTGTTCCAAGTGAGGGCCCCATCAGCGGAAGCCAAAAGCGTACCACGATCAGATCGGGGCGCAGCGCTTTAATTTTTTTTCCGACCACCAGCCAGTTAAGAGGGTTTACGGAATTGATGGCACTCGTGATACGAATGCCCTCTGGTGCGCGCTCCTTGGAATACTGAGAACTCCCCGGAAAAAGAAATGATGGGTACTGCAAGGTGAATGACCATATCTCACAATCATGGCCAGCCTCTTGAAAGGCAAGTGCTAGTCGGTGATTGAAACTTACGATCCCGCCTTCCCGCAGGGGATGCGCAGGACCTATGATAATGACCCTTGCCATTACAACCCGATTTGCGTTTCGATCAGATAGTGATTGCGTCCGGGAGCATTGCGTGCGATCAGCTCGGCGAGGTAACCGGCTAAAAAGAGTTGCATTCCCAAGATCAAAAAGGTAAGGGCAAAGAAAAAGGCGGGGCGATTGGTCAGGGCAAATTCACTATCCAATAATTTACCTGCCACCAGATAGAGGGCCATGATCAGCCCGCCCAGAAAGCAGATCGATCCCAAAAGTCCAAAAAAGTGCATCGGGCGTTTAGAGAAGCGACCCACAAAGGTGATGGAGAGCAGATCGAGAAAACCATTTACAAAACGATCCCAGCCAAACTTTGAGTACCCGTGTTTGCGGGGACGATGTTCGACTACTTTTTCGCCGATACGAGTAAAGCCCGCCCATTTGGCCAATACCGGAATGTAGCGATGCATTTCGCCATATACCTCAATACTTTTTACTACCTGTCTTCGGTAGGCCTTAAGCCCACAATTAAAGTCGTGGAGTGCAATTCCTGAAACCCTTCTGGTAACGGCATTAAAGAACTTTGAGGGTATGTTCTTGGTGAGGGTATTATCGTAGCGAATTTTTTTCCATCCACTTACCAGATCGAGTTTATCGTTCAATAGGGTTGCGCGCAGCGCCGGAATCTCTTCGGGAGAATCTTGCAGATCGGCATCCATGGTAATGATCACCTCGCCACGGGCATGGGTAAAGCCAACCTGTAATGCGGCCGACTTACCATAATTGCGTTGAAACTTGATACCGCAGATGCAGGGGTTCTGTTTTTGCAGCGATTCGATCACTTGCCAAGAGTCGTCGGTACTGCCGTCGTCAATAAAGATAATTTCGTATAAAAAGCCATTGCGATGCATTACATCAGCTATCCATTGGCTGAGTTCGGGTAACGACTCCGCTTCGTTAAGCAGGGGTATAACGATCGAGAGATGCATCAGGGCTTTCTTAGGGTTTGTAAAAAGGAGCCAATGGCCGTGGTGATGGCTCCATATATCAAATATCCGAAAATAGAGCGGGAAACCACCATGGTAGCAAAGCCTTCGCGAAACAAATTAACGTCTCTTTCTATTTCGTCTGGCGTTCTATTATTTGCTTTTATCAGCGAATCTTTGAGTGCCGCGGCGGCTTGTTGGGCCGTTTCCGGATGAAGGGCGTTAAAGAGGTAGGTAAATAGGACCATGACTAGCGTGATGACGATAAAGCATTGAAATCCGGTCGAAAAATTGCCGGCAAATCCTTTGGGGGGCGATCCATGCAGCAGCAGGGTAGCCACCAAGCCAGCCGCATAGCATCCATAGGCGACCAGTTGTGCCGTAGCCGCATCGGATATCAATTGGTAGTATCCTGCTAACAGTGCCACGATCATCAATCCGGAGCTGATCAATCCAATAAGAGCAGGATGAACTTTCATGTTAGACAAGTGTAAGGGCGTTTTTGGTAAAGATGCCTACCACTTTTCCTCGAAGCGTTTTGCCAATGAAAGGAGAATTATGTGAGCGTGAGCGCAGGGTTTCGGAGTTTACGGTCCATTTTGCATCCGGATCAAAAAAGGTAAGACAAGCGGACTGGCCCTCGGCAATGGTAGCAGCCGAAAGGCCAAAGATCTTTCTGGGGTTGATGGACATTAGTGTAACGATCTGTTCGCAGGAAAGATCCTCAACACTGGTGCGTAAGGCGGCAAAAGCGGTTTCGAGTCCGATCATACCATGTTGAGCGTACTCGAATTCTACGACCTTGGCATCTTTTTCGTGCGGGAGGTGATGGCTGGCAAGGCAGTCAATAACACCCGTGCGAACAGCCTCTCGAAGGGCCTCACGATCATTTTTTGTACGCAGTGGCGGATTGACCTTAAGGTTGGTATTATAATCCGTCAGGTCTTCTTCGCAAAAGAAAAGATGATACGGAGTAGCGGAGCAGGATAGACCACTTTTCTCTTTTTTTGTTTTCTTGAGTTGTTCAATAGAGCCAGTTGTTGAGATAGCGGTGAGGTGCAACTTGGAAGCTGCGTACTCATTCAGTGCAATGTCGCGTCTCACCATCAATTCCTCGGCAATGGAGGGCTTTCCGGGTAATCCCAGTTGGGTAGAAAGAATACCTTCGTTGATCAGCCCTTGTGGGTTGATGCTTTTATCGTCGGGTAGCTGTATCAAAACTCCGTCAAATGCTTTGATGTATTGCAATGCTTTTATGAGCAGCCCGGCCGATTGTATGCAATTGAGGCCATCCGAGAACGCAATGGCACCATTGTTTTTCATGTCGTACATTTCGGCCAACTCTTTACCCTCCGTATCGCGTGTGACCGAACCAATGGGGTGGATGTTGACTGCCAGTGTGCGGGCCTTGTGTAAGATGTATTCGACTGAGGCCTTGTTATGGAGCGCAGGCGAGGTGTTGGGAACGATCATTACATCGGTAAATCCGCCGGCCGCCGCTGCCGCAGCTCCTGTCTCGAGTGTTTCTTTCTGTTCGTAGCCGGGATCTGCAAAATGAGCAAAACAATCTACCCATCCGGGGGATACATGAAGCCCGGGAATAGTAATTTCTTGATCGGCCTTAACCGATATTTTGTTGGAAAGGGTAGTCAGAATGCCGTTTTCGATAAGGAGGTCAGCGACTTGACCGTGGTGGGGAGAGGCAGGGTCTACGATCCTGGCTTGCTTAATGAGGAGCTTCATTAAGTGACGAAGATAATGCTTTGCGGTCGTTTCAAAAAATAGGCAAAATAGCCTACCTTTGCCCTCCCCGCGAAGGATTCTTCGCATGTTCGGGACGTAGCGCAGCCCGGTAGCGCACTTGCATGGGGTGCAAGGGGTCGCTAGTTCGAATCTAGTCGTCCCGACCAATCAATCAAGCCCTGGCCTTTGTCAGGGCTTTTTTATTACTTTGTTAGCAATGAGACCATTACTTCCTCTCTTGTTTCTATTTCAATTGATTCTTGGTGGGAATGCCATGCAGGCGCTGGCGCAAGACAGCAGTATAACGATCCGGCACAACAAAGAGGCCTGGTTTCAGTGGCCCGCTCATTTGTATGCAGGGTCAAAAAAAACAAGGACTGTTGCTGGCTTAGATCAAAAGTCTGCGTTAGTGATCCGTAATTCATTGGACTATCACCAGGCACTCGTAAAGCGCGACCTTAAGACCATCAAGTTTCGTACCTCCGACTATCTTAGGTACATGCATAGTAATGGCTGGGTCGAAACGCAAGAGGAACAGCTTCAGAATATAGCGAACGACTATCTTGTCTATCATAGTTTTCGAGAGGATAGTATTACGATATCCTTTCATTACTACGATCTTGCGGCTCCTACTTATAAATTGTCGGATACTCGGGTTAGGTACCAGTATCAACTTGATTTTTATGCGACCGTTGATGTTACCTTAAAGGGAAAGCGAAATACCTATCGTCTTAAGGTCGCGGAGGTGTGGGAGGCGATTCCCGGTGGTGGTGGTAAAGGCTGCCACCTTATTTGCCGTAAGGCCACAAGACCTTGATCATTTTCCCGGGAATTAAACTTCTTATTGTCTGGAGACTCTATAATATTGGCCAAACTGTATTCATTTGAAACTGAGTAAAACAACCAAAGTTCTTCTCTGGGGTGCCAACATCTGGTATTTTGGCGAAGGAATGCTGGGGCCTCTCTATGCGATCTTTTCAGAGAAGGTCGGCGGTGATGTACTAGATCTTACCTGGGCCTGGTCGGCTTATCTGGTTTGTACCGGTTTTTGCTATATACTGGTAGGCAAAATATTTAACCGACGAGGGTATAAGGTGCAGATGATGGTAGTGGGATACACCCTCAATGCGCTACTCACGTTTGGCTACCTGCTGGTTTCGACGCCATTGCAATTGTTTTGGATACAAGTAGGTTTAGGAGTGGCCGAAGCCATCGGAACACCTTTGTGGGATTCATTATATTCTTCCAGTTTACACCGCGATCATGAGACCTACGCCTGGGGCCTTTCATCTGGGCAATCGCAGATAGTTTCGGGTGTGGCCTTTGCGCTGGGCGGTTTGTTGACCTACTACTATTCTTTTGAAGTGCTTTTTATTGCTATGGGAACAATACAATTAATGGCGGCCGTAGTCACAGCGCAACTATTACGAAATAATACCGCCGCCGGCTCGCAGTAAGCGGTCGTTTATCGCGCGCCCGATACCTATATCGGGAAACTTCTCACAAATAATTTGGCGATACGATTTGCTGTCCATTTCATGCAGACATTGATATAATCGTGCGGCTGCCTCTGCCAAGTCGCCGGACTCGCTCAATACGTACTGATGTGCCAAAGGAAGTGCGGGATGTTTTTTTTGAAAAAGTAAAAACGCTTTTCCTTCGGCCTCCGCGTAAAATTTTTCAAGGTGTTCACAGAGCAGGGTAGGTGTCTTGGGAGCGTAATGCTTTAAGGTCATTCCCGGGGATGCCTGCGCCTTTTCTGTATCTGGAACGTTGGTGGAATTGTCTGTGTTGACGAGCTTAAGTTCTGCTGAGGCCTCTATCACGTCGCCCACCAGCTCCCGAATCTGTTCAGTAGTGATCATGCCTTGCCTGTAAATAGTCACTTTTCCATTTTCAATTCCTACCACGGTAGACTCCAATCCTTGTTGGCAAGGCCCTCCATCTAATAGTAGCGGTATCTGAGAACCAAAAAAATCCTGCACATGCTTGGCGGTGGTGGGGCTAATAGCATTATAGGGGTTAGCGCTTGGAGCAACCAATGGAAAGGGAAGGGCTCGCAACAGCTCCAGGGTCAATGGGTGATTGGGCATTCGTACGCCCACCCTTGAGCTGCCAGCGGTAACGGTATAAGGGACGCGATCCGATTTCTCTACCAAGATGGTAAGTGGTCCGGGCCAGAAGCGATCAATGAGCCGTTGCAGCGGCGCAGGTACCTCGATACAAAGGGGAGCAAGGTCTTCTTTTCGGCCAATATGTACGATCAGAGGGTTGGTGCGGGGGCGACCTTTTAGGGCGTAGATCTTATCAATGGCCTTTTCGCTATAAAGACTGGCCGCCAGCCCATAAACGGTTTCGGTGGGAATACACACTACTTCGTTAGTGCTCAGTAGATCTACGGCTAATTCGATTTGCGAGGGTGCCATTTGGCAAATTTCCGAATTATTTGCGACCTATCGAATTGTTAATATTCGGCCGGCAGCCGGGGGAGTTCCTTTCAAAAAACAAGACCTTACTATCTTTAACCATCAAAACCTACACAACATGAATAAAATCTTCTTTGCTGCCATGGGATTCGCCTTTTTATTTGGCACCCGCGCACAAGCACAGTTCGAGTACAAGATCGTTACCTCGGTAGAGTCGATCGTTCCTATGGGACTTGGTCGTTCCAGGGTCATTGAAAATAACGGACAGATCAATGCCGAAGAGTTGACCACCGAGCGCAGCAGTGGAAACGATTCCCAGCAAGGGGGCGTTAAGCGCCGTGATATTAAAATTGATGAACTGAGCGAGACCAAGTTGCTCAATTTCTACAGTATGACCGGCATCAACTTTCAGAACATCGCTTCTAACGATGCGGTGCTTACTTCAAAGATCAATAACCTGGTCAAGCAAGGGTGGGAGTTGGCTTATGTTACCTCTGCGGTTGAAAGCGATGCCGGCAAAGCGGATGGTGTGGGTATATTTATTACCCGCTTTATTTTTAGAAGAAAGACATCGAATTAGGGTTGGTGTTTTGTGGAATACGTTCCAACAGTCGGTTCCTGCAAAGGGGCCGACTTTTTTATTGGTAGCGGCGTGTCAGCAGTTGGTGCATCAACTGCATATGCGGAATGGCCAAGATGGAGAGTCCGATAAAAAAGATCAACAGTTGATTATCGTAATTAAAGAATGAGCTGATTATCCAATACAAAAGGCCCATGACCACTAAGGCCAATAAAGCAAATGATACGGTTTGTTTATTGATCAATTTGCTGATCTGAGACCAGCCAGCTGTATTGGTATTTTTTTGGATGGTGGCAATAGAGAGTAATGAGTGCCAAATACCAAAATAGTACGTAAATCCCGCCAAAAAAGGAAGAGTAAATATGAGTATCTGGGGGATGCCTAACAAAAGCAAGGTAGCTAGCTGGCTTCTGTCTATGTTTTTCTGCTGCAGCAAGAATACTATGCTTGTTGCCATCAGTAAAAGGTAAATGGTCAGGTAATTTTCTTTGAGCCATGTGAGTGCTCCGTATCGGGAAACCTGGCCGTCTATGTCAGGTATCAGCGCGATGAGCTCGCTATAGTGGGCAAAAAGTAGCGCAGTGAGGGTGGCTAGCCCATAGCATACTATTGAGGAATGTTTTAACCAGGGGTGCGGACTGAACTCTTGCAGATCGGTTTCACCAAAATGATAAGCAGATAACAGTACAAATAAACTGGCAGCGGCTATAGGCCAAAACCACAGCAATAGAAAAGCCAGCGATTGCGAGATATAAAAGAATAGAAAAGTACTCAGCTTTGCCTTGCTTTTTCCTTCTCCGGCCACCAGAAAATCAAGTGCGCCGTGGGGAAGTCCTACGGTTATGATGACCAGTAAGAAAAAACCCCATTGCCAGGAGTGCGGGACGGGACTTATCCAAAAGATCAGTCCCATGACCAGACCTGCCAGGGTCAGCCAGCTTTGCTGTTTAAGGATGGGTGTCATGAAAATAAAAAAGGGAGCTGCCTATAATAAACAGCCCCCTTTAGTAAAAGTCAAAGATTAGTTCGAAGAGCGGCTGAGGTTATAGATAACCAGACCGAAACCGATCTTGTTGACGGCATCACCAATGTTGTAGATGATATCCATGTCAAGACCCAGGTTGGCGAAACCAGCATACCACTGACCGGCAGCGGTACCAGCCAGGTATCCTACAGGATAAATGGCCCAACCTACTAATACGAACCATCCCAATAATGAGTTGGCTTTTGCTACGGCAGGTCCGGCACTGGCAGCCAATTTCTTTACATCACCCATCCATACCAGATAAACGATGTAGAAGTAGGCAATTGCACTGACGGTACCCCAAAGGGTAGCATTACTGTTGTCAGCACCTGCGGCTACCTCACCCCAATATCCGGTCACTAGCATCACAACTGATGCAAGGATCAGATTCCACAGCAAGCCAATTTTGGCTCCCGCTTTTTTGGTGATCAGGTAAAACTCTACACACATCAGGGGTACTGTTAGCAACCAGTCTACATAACGGAAGAACGTAGGAGACTGTCCGGTTGCAATGGTGTAGTCGCGCATGTAATAGTAATGCACGGCTGCGATGAAGGTGATGAGTCCGGAAACCAGCACGGAAGTCTTCCATGCTTTTTCTGTGTTACCGACCTCAAAGAAGAAGAATACAGAGGCAGCCATCATGGCCATACAGCCGATGAAGAACGTAAATGCCCTGTAATCACCCGGATTGATCTGAGTGATGTCCAAAAGAATGGTCATAGCTCGTTGTTTTTAGTTAAAAAATGTTGTTAAACGGCAAGCGTTATAAAGCTAAACATAAAAATTTTTATAAAGTTCAAAATGCTTTATAATTCTATTTAAAGTTTTTAACATTGATTATCAATAACAAATACATTCTTAAATAAATGAAAATCAAAATATTAGTTAAAATGTCACTACTAATTTGAGTGTGTTATGCACAAATTGGCCCCCCAATATCTTTTTTGACCTAATTGAACGAGCGTCGGAAGAGGGGGCAAAGCAGTGCTGAAAATATGTATTAATTTGAGCCCCGTGAGTAATAGAACCATTGTCACCGCCCGTCAACTTTTTACAGGAGAGAAATGGGTGGCGAACTCGGCCTTATGGGTAAGGGAGGGGCGAATAGAGGCCATAGAGCCCACTGACCGAGCCCCTCAATACGATCTGTTGGTGCCTTCTTTCATCGATCTTCAGATCTATGGGGCCTATGGAAGGTTGTTCTCTGTTTTTCCTGATACGGAGAGTTTGTCGCTATTGCATCGCTACTGCCTGCTTGGCGGGGCTTTCTATTTTTTGCCCACGGTGGCTACCAACACGCCCCAGGTTTTTAGCGCTGCCATTCGTGCGGTGCGCACCTATTGGGAACAAGGAGGTCAGGGCTGTTTGGGGCTACATTTGGAGGGACCTTGGCTAAACCCTCTAAAAAGAGGGGCGCATGTGGCTTCGTTGTTGCGCACGCCTTCGAGGACCGAAGTGATCGATCTTTTAAAAGAAGGAGAGGATGTCATCAAATTAATAACACTGGCTCCGGAGGTTTGCGATCCTGAATTGATCGGGATGATCCGCGATCTTGGCATCAGGGTATCGGCCGGACACAGTAATGCTACATTTCGGCAAGGGTCGGATGCTTTTAAACATGGAGTATCGCTGGCTACTCATTTATTTAATGCAATGTCGCCGTTGCAGCACCGCGATCCCGGAATGGTAGGGGCGATATTTTGCGCAGACAACGCTATGGCAAGTATCATTCCCGATGGCCATCATGTGGATTGGGCCGCCTTGCAAATTGCAAAGAAGCAACTGGGTGAACGCCTCTTTGTTATTACGGATGCTGTTACGGATACCTCACAGGGACCCTATTTACACCAGCTGGTCAATGACCACTACGAGGCGTCGGGTGTATTGAGTGGTTCTTCGCTTACCATGCTTAAGGCGCTCAATAACCTGATACATTTTGGAGCGATCGAACCCGAGGAGGCGCTTCGTATGTGCAGCCTGTATCCTGCCAGGGCATTAGGCATAGACGACAAGCTGGGTAGGTTGGCACCCGGGTATCAGGCGCAGTGGACCGCCCTAAGCTTCCACGAAAAAAACTACACATTAACGCTGCTATAAAATGACCCCTGAGCGCACGCATAAATTAACCGAGGTGTTGCAAAAACGCCAAGTAGACATTACACTTGTTTTGGAGAATGTATTTGATCCGCATAACATATCGGCCGTTATGCGTACCTGCGATGCAGTAGGAATCCAGGAGATACACATTTTGAATACGAAAATCCCTCGTCATAAAAAATGGGGTGCCCGCAGCTCGTCTAGTGCCGCAAAGTGGCTGACCATTCATCAATTCGAGGATACGGCCGCTTGCGTTGCCAAACTAAGAAAGGACTATGGTCGTATACTTACCACCCATTTATCGTCCGATGCCATTCCCTTGTATTCTCTTGACCTTACCGGTCCGGTTGCGTTGGTATTTGGCAATGAGCACAGTGGTGTCAGCGAAGAGATCAGGGCGCTTGCCGACGGAAATTTTTTAATTCCCCAAGTTGGCATTATTCAGTCACTTAATATCAGTGTAGCCTGTGCAGTGACGGTCTATGAGGCCTTTAGACAAAAGGAATCGATCGGGCATTACCAACGCTCTGACCTGTCACATCCGGTAAAGCAGCAAGTACAACAAGACTGGGGGTTATCGTTGTAAACGACCTCCTATAATTGTAGTTGACTGTCTTTTATTCATCCTGCGCGATCTCCGCTTTTTCCCTGGCCTGCGTATGCAGGGAATGGATACTAACATTCAACTCAAATCCTACCAATAAGATCAACGAGTTGATAAAAATCAAGATCATGATAATGAGTACGGTGCCGATAGAGCCATACAGTTGATTGTAATGGGCGAAGCGGGAGACCCACCAAGACAGCGCCAGTGTCATCAGTAACATAAGAAAAGTGGCGAGTATCGAACCGGGATTGATGAGCTTCCATTTCTTTTGCACCGAAGGGGCGTGTCGATAAATAAAGGAGATACAAAAGAAAAACAATAATACGATCACGAACCAGCGAAGGTTCATGATGAGCGCAATGAGACGGGTGTTCTCTATGCCCAGCCATTGTAACACAACATCTCGGGCGATCAGTGTGGCCAGAGAGGTAAATACGATCAGGTACAAGATGGCAGTGATCTTTAGGGCTACGATCCGGCGATGCCATCCTTTTCGCTTGGTAAAGCCAACATAATTTTTATCGAACGACCGCATGATGCCCATCATGGCATTCGACGAGAAATACAGCGATAGTACGAAACCCAGCGATAGTAATCCATTGCGAGGATTGTTGATAAAGTCTTGCAGAAAGCCGATCAAAACAGCATTGTCTTTTTCGCCCGGAATAACATCTCTGATAAGTCCGTAAAGTTCTCCCTGAAAAGCTTGGGTGATGGGTAAATACGGGATAAGGGTAAATAGAAAAATTATGGCCGGAGGAATGGCCATCACAAAATTAAATGCGATCGAGGACGCTCGTTCGGTCATGCCGATGGTCTGCACCTGCTTAATAAAGAAAAGGGCAACATCATAGAGGGCAACACCTCCGAATCCAGGTAGTGAGGTAGATTTGCTTTTTGCAAGCGCCCACCCAACAATGGGAAGTTTTTCTATATAGTTTACAATCGTTTGTTTCATGTAAGATGAACTCGAGGGTCAGGGAGTTTTCGATCTTCTAATTTGCTCCTGGTGAAAACGTTTTACGTACTGTTGATGCTCGGCATAAGTTTTGCTGAAAAGAGTCGTGCCGTCGAAGGCGTAGCTGGCTACAAAGAACAGATAATCGGTTTCGGGGGCATCCAGCACTGCCTCGATAGCATTGATGGAAGGCGTACAGATCGGACCGGGAGGCAGCCCTTTGTTCAGGTAGGTATTGTAAGGCGAAACTAGTGCCAGATGGCCATAAAAGATCCTGTTCAAGCTAAAGTTGCGCGTAACGTATTTGACGGTCGGGTCGGCTTGTAGTTTCATTCCAATGCGCAGGCGATTCAAATACGTGCTCGCTATCTTGTAGCGGTCGTCTTTGCGATTGGTTTCTTCTTCTACAATGGAGGCCAAGATGGATACCTGTAGCGGCGTGAGCCCTTTGGCTGTTGCTTTTCTTGTGCGGGTGCTATCCCAGAACTGCTGGTATCGGGTATGCATGCGTTGCAGGATTTGCCCGGGTGTCTCGGCCCAGCCCATCGAGTAGGTGTAGGGCATTACGATCGATAGTACCGTATTACTGTCTACGCCGAAACGTCGAAGGGAATCTTCGTTCAATAAAAATGCCAGCAATGATGTTGAATCAATTTGTGTATCGGTACGGTTGCCGATCTTTCCGGCTAGCCCTTGCAGTGTTCTCTCTTTTACGATACTCAATTTTACATAAGACTGCTGCCCGTTTCTAAACATCCTGACCAGCTGAATAATGCTCATGCCGGGCTTTAGTTGATAGCGCCCGGGCTTGATCTTTTCAAGTCGGAGTTTGTTACTAACTAGTAAGAACCAGTAGTCTGAGGACAATACGCTCTCTGTTCGTAATTGTTGCGCGATCGATTCGGGCGTTTCGAACTTGGAAACGTAAAAATATCTTTTCTCAAATAGTGAAACGGCAGGTCCCCATAAACTGTATAAGATCCATCCCAATGCCAGTAACAGGACCAGTGCTAACCACGCTATCAAACGAGACCATCGCATATAAAGTTCAAGATAATAAAAAACCCCGCGGTTTGGCGGGGTTTTCAAAACGATTTACAGATGTAACTATACGCACGTTACTTGCCGGGTTGCGCAGGCGCCATGGGGGCCGGTGCAGGAGCTGGCAATGTAGCCGCTGGCGCCGCTACCGGGGCGGTAGTAGGTGCTGTTGCGGGTGTTTGTACAGGAACGGGAGCACTGGTTGCATCCATAGAACGATCAGGTCCGTTACTAGTGGCATTCTTTGGTATAAATAGGATCGATAAAAGGCAAAGGGCGGCAACCACGCTGCCAAAGATCCATGTTCCTTTTTCAAGAACGTCAGTTGTTTGCTTAACGCCCATGAACTGAGTACTAAAGCCGGCGATGTTTCCGGAAAGACCGCCACCCTTGGGATTTTGTATCAATACAAAAAAACCAAGCGCAATGGCAGCCACTACAATGAGGATAACGAATAAGATGGTCATATGCGAATCGATTTACTTAATTTAATTCACTGATTTTCGAGGCAAAATAAGCGCTTTTGGAGGGCTCCAGCAAACTTAATTTATGGTAAACCTCTTTGGCCTTTGTCGTATTGCCCTGTTTGATCCATACTTCGGCCATGGCTTCTGTGACCACCTCTTCGCTGGTAAGGGACTGTCCGGCGATCTGCTCCACTTTTCTTTCTTCTTTGGGGTCTACCGACTTTCCGAGTTCGGTTAGCGGAAGTCTCTTCATCACTTTAAGCCAATCGGTAAAGCTTTTGAGTTGTTGACCAAATTTGTCGGACGGAGCCTCTTCGGGCTTGTATTGAATGCCCTGCGAGGCAAAGTAGTCGACTGTATAATAGGGTTCGAACAGTAATTCGTTGTGGTCGCCTTTTTTTTCGTCTGACGTGGATGAGGTCATCAAAAGGGTGGTCCACTCCGCATCGGCAAAATAGGGGTGTGCTTGCTGCCACTCAGTTTTCCAGGCCGGATCTTTTACTTCTTGCAGTTTTTTGATCAACAGCAGGCGGGCGGCTGCCAACCATGGGTAGTTTAAAACTAGCTTTTTGAGATCTTGCAAACTCGCATCGTCTAGCCGGGGCTTGTTCACCAAGGTTTGTGTCAAAAGGTTGATGCGACTATTCATACAGTTGGTTACCAGTTCGAAAATAATTTATTGAAGATATCATCGGTGAGCGTCCGGGTCATTTCTTCGCCTAGGCTAGCTTCTGCGGCTTGAAATGAGAGGGTGCCCTTAAATTCAAAACTTCGGCTAACGTCAAATCGTCGCGTTTCATCGGAAGTGCGATCAAAGAGCACTATTTGAACACCAACAGTGAGTCGGTTGTTAGATGCTTGCTGCCCTGCAATGGCCGAGGTGCTAAAGATATACTGCGTAATGGTGGCTGTTATCTCCCAATCCGCATTGTCGCGATTGGTTTGAGTAAGTCGGGTCTGGGCAATTATTTTCTGGCGCAATTTATCGGTAAGGCGAGGACTAAGCTGTGGATTGATATACGAGGCCTTATTCTCTATAAAGTTGACTTTGATGGTTTTGATACTGTCGGGTACCGAAGCATCGGTAAATCGATAAACGCCACATCCCGTTAGGGGAGATGCCAGTAGCCCGGCAAGCACAAAGGGTAGTAATGCTATGAGGAATTTTAATTTCATTCTTCTATATCGTATTCTTTAAGCTTTCTATATAGTGTTCTTTCCGATATACCCAGATCGAGGGCGGCATCCTTTCGTTTGCTTTTGTGTTTTTTTAGTGCTTTTATGATAAGTTCTTTCTCTTTATCTATGATGTTTAGACTTTCTTCTACTTCCTCGTGTTCTTGAATGGCTGCTCCGGTACGCGCGTAACCGGTGTGGATGACCGGTACGGAGGGGACCGAGGTAGATACGCTTGCGGCGGGTGTGGTGTTGGTCGGGGGCAATAGGTCTGAGGTGACCGGCCCTCTCCACTCTTGTAGTTGATGTACGAATTGTGGATGAGTGGTGGCCAGCTCGGGATTTTGGAGTAAGTCAACGAACATGCGCTTTAATTCCGTTACGTCCTTTTTCATATCAAAAAAAAGTTTGTAAAGGATCTCTCGTTCGTTGGCAAATTCCGGACCTGCAGCGCCTGGACCCGATTGCACGACCGGTAGGCGGTTTTTGGGGTAGGGTTGCAGAAACTTTCCCAGTGCGTCGGCGCCAATTACTTTGTCTGTAGAAAGTACCGAGATCTGCTCGGCGATATTTTTTAATTCACGCACATTGCCCGGCCATGGATAACCGACCAGAAGCTGAATGGCCTCATCGTTCAATTGTACGGAGGCCACCTTGTACTTATTGGCAAAGTCGGCTGCAAATTTTCTGAAAAGTAAGTGTATGTCCTCGGGTCTGTCATGCAAAGAAGGGACCCGTATGGGAACAGTACTGAGTCGGTAATAAAGGTCTTCTCGGAATTTTCCGTTTTGTACCTGTTGTAAGAGATCGCGGTTGGTAGCGGCCACGACGCGAACGTCGGTCTTCTGTACTTTGGAGGATCCCACTCGTATGTACTCACCCGTTTCAAGCACGCGCAGTAGTCGCGCTTGTGTACCAAGAGGTAGCTCTCCGATCTCATCTAAAAAAATGGTACCCCCGTTAACGGTCTCAAAATATCCTTTGCGGGCCTCTACGGCTCCGGTAAATGAGCCTTTTTCGTGTCCAAAAAGTTCCGAATCGATGGTGCCCTCGGGTATGGCCCCGCAGTTAACGGCAATAAAGGGATTGTGCTTGCGCGCAGAAAGGGTATGAATGATTTGCGAGAAAACCTCTTTTCCAACTCCGCTCTCGCCGTTGATGAGCACGGTCAGGTCGGTCGCAGCCACCTGTGTAGCCACCTGTAACGCATAATTGAGAGCAGGGGAGTTGCCAATGATATTAAAGCGGTTTTTGATGTTTTGAATTTCCATAGTATTACTTATGAGACCAGTTCGCCCCTTAGGGTGGCTTGGGTACATTCGGTGACCCTCACTTGAGCATAAGAGCCCTTATCTAGCGTGGTATCGGCCGATTTTGGAAATACAATCACTTTGTTTTGACTATTTCTTCCCTTCCACTCGCGGTCATTCTTCTTACTATCGCCCTCAATTAACACCGTAAAGACCTTTCCCAGATCACGCTGGTTGCTTTGCAGGGAGAGCTGATTTTGTTTTTCAACGATCTCCTGCAATCTTCTTTTTTTAGTGGCTTCGGGTACGTCGTCTTGGTAGCGGCGAGCGGCCAGTGTGCCGGGCCTTTCGCTATAAAAGAACATGTAGCTAAAATCGAACTTAGCATACTCCATTACCGATAACGTGTCGATATGATCCTCTTCTTGTTCGGTACAAAATCCGGCGATGATGTCGGCACTTATGCCGCAATCGGGTAAGATGGACCTGATTCGGTCTACCTTGGCCTTGTACCATTCTTGGGTGTAAGTGCGGTTCATCAGCTGCAATACGCGGGTAGAGCCACTTTGTAGCGGGAGGTGAATGTACTTGCAGATATTGTCATAGCGTTGCATCGTGTACAACACTTCATCGGTAATATCCTTTGGGTGTGAAGTGGAAAAGCGCACGCGCAGCAATGGCGAGATCTGTGCCACTTTTTCAAGCAGCAGGGCAAAGGTTACAGGCGCTGCTGTCGCTGCGGTAGCCTCGTCAGAAATGTAGTAGTACGAATCTACATTTTGCCCTAATAAAGTTACTTCGCGATAGCCCTGCTCAAACAATTCTCTGCACTCGTTCAATATGCTTTGGTCGTCTCGACTACGTTCTCTGCCGCGCGTAAAGGGCACTACGCAAAAAGAACACATGTTATTGCATCCTCGCATGATACTTACAAAGCCGCTGACACCATTTCCGTCTAGGCGAACCGGGGCGATATCTGCATATGTCTCTTCGCGACTCAACAGGACGTTGACAGCCTTTTGTCCGCTGGCCGCTTCACTTACCAACAGCGGCAGCGATCGGTAGGCATCAGGTCCTACCACCAGGTCGACTAGTCGCTCTTCTTCCAAGAATTTTGCCTTAAGGCGCTCGGCCATACAGCCTAGCACACCGATCAGTAATTCTTTGTTCTGTTTTTTTAAGCGTTTGAATTCGGTCAATCGTTTACGAACGGTCTGCTCTGCTTTTTCTCTGATGGAGCAGGTATTCACAAAGATCAAATCGGCCTCTTCGAGATTACGGGTGGCGCCAAATCCCTCTTTGTTTAAAATGGAGGCTACCACTTCGCTATCCGCAAAATTCATCTGGCACCCGTAGCTCTCTATGTAAAATCGCTTGGAATAGATGATCTGGTCGGATTTGGTCGGTGCGAGGGCCTCGCCTTGCCGCGATTCATCATGTGTTTTATCGATGAGCAATGTCTCCATGTACCCGTACAAATTTGGGAGGACAAATATACCACTATCCCATCGATTCTGACAGGATGTCACACCGCTTTAACAGTATGGTCAATGCAAACCGTATATTTGGTAAAATTTGCTAGGATTGCGCCTTGTAACAACATACTTCTTTTTGTTTTTTGTATTGTCTTTCAATGTAATAGCGCAAAATCAGCGGCCGGCGGGAACGATATCCGGGCAGGTGCTGACCCAGCAGGGAAAACCGATTGAGTCAGCCTCGGTCAGACTTTTTTTATTGGCAGACAGTGCCGTCTCTTTTGCATCGGTCACCGATAGACAGGGTGATTTTATGCTAACATCGATACCGCCGGGATACTACCGTCTTTGTGTAAGTTATGTTGGTCTTAGCCAGTTTTGTCTGGATAGCCTCTGGTTTCGAGTTGAGAAATTAAATTTCAATATCGACAGTATCATATTGAAAACTAATGCTTCAGATCAATTAAAGGAAGTCGTTATTTATGCTGAAAAGCCATTGTTCGAATCAAAGGACGGCGGTATTACCTATAACGTTTCGGAGTCTGCAGCTGCTGCAGGATCTTCTGCGGCTGAGTTGTTAACACAGGTGCCGCTGGTTACCCGCGATCCGGACGGAAAGATCTCTGTTCGCGGAAAAGAGCCTCGCATCTTGATAGACGACAAGCCGGTGGAGCTAAACCTACAGCAGTTGCAAGAGCTGCTTGAATCGATGCCGGGCAGTTCGATCGAAAAGATAGAGGTGATGACGCAGCCTCCTCCGCAATATGCCAACGAGCAAGGGGGTGTTATCAATATCGTTACTAAAAAAGGAAGGGTCGGAAAGAGCGGTCGCCTGTCACTGGCAGCTGGCACACGTGGAGAGGTGAATCTTAATGCCAATTTCACGTATAGAAAGAAGGGGCTGGTGCTGACGCTTGCGGCTGGTTTCTCTGACAATCAATTTGCCGGAGAAAGCTCCTCGCTTAGAAAAAATAGTTACACCGATAGTAGTAATTACCTCTCGATCGGTAATCAAAATCAAAACCGTACTCGGCGACCCATGGCTCGCTTATCGCTCGATTACGAGACAGGCAAGCGATCTGTTTTTACTTTTTCGTTGCAGCACAATGGTCAGCGGTCGCACAATAATTCCGATACCCGGTTTACCAACCTCAATCGGTTTAACGCCATCAGCAGGGCCAGTGACCGGATGGTGTCCGGGTCCACCTCCTCGGCAAGTCCTGCACTCTCGTTAAGTTATCAATACAAGCCCAAGGCTGGTGAGACCTTTAAAGTGGTGGCCAACTATAATTATTCGCTCACTGATAACGACCGTGAATTTTATCAGCGTTATTATACCGATGCCATGCAATTTACCGGTGTTGACTCGTTGCAACGCCAGCAGATAGACCAGGCCGTAAGCACCTATACCATTCGGATATTTTACGATAAGATGCTGGCCAATAAAAAAACATTTCTATCGGCGGGCAGTTATTACCAATACGGGTCGCATCATGTGGTAAACGAGGCCAGTTTTAAAAAAAGGCCAGAACAGATCATGCTTCCCTTGCCGGGACTCAGTAATGATCTTTGGTTTTATCAGGGTGTGGGTAACTGGAGATTATCGGTTCGACAACTGCTTGGAAAGCAGTTCAGCGTTACAACAGGAGCGGCCCTGGAGCAAACGACTATCTTTTTTGATCTGCTCACCGAAAACAAAAAAGTCAGTAACAGCTACATGTCGTGGCTCCCCTTTGCCAACGTCAATAAGAATTGGAAAGATAAATTATCGTTGACGATGTCTTATCGTCGCACCATCAACCGGCCCGGGCTGGGACAACTTAACCCGACGGTCGATTTTTCTGATCCTTATAATGTTCGATTTGGAAATCCTTTTCTGGAGGCATCGAGCGCCCACAATTTCGACCTGATCGTAAGTCGTACGCGCCCCGGCTATTTTTTGAATATTGGATGGGGGTATAACCAGATCGAGGATATATTTAGTCCGGTTCGCACCTTACTGGAGGGGGGCAAGACACAAGTTACTTGGGAAAACATCAGTGGTAGAAAAGAAGTGGAGTTCAGTAGTTGGAATGGGGTCAACCTGTCCACTCGCTTAAAGATCAATGTAAATGCGAGCGTAACTCTGCAACGCTACGGTGCCTACGACATTGCGGTACGTAAGTTCAGAAATGGGGCTTCATTCTCTTCTTCTGTGGGATACGCCTGGGTAGCCAGCGATGTATGGAATTCGAACGGTACCATCAACATCAACCGTTTTGCCAACCCACAAGGATTTGCCAACTGGACAGCAGCCATTCAGCTGGCCGTGCAACGAAAGCTGGTAAAGAAAAAATTATTGGTCACCGCCACCGTAATCGATCCGCTCATTAACCAGCAACGAAAGAGCTACACCTATGGCCCTAATTTTTCGTTGGAGGGTTTTACGCTCACGCGTACGCAGAATTATCGATTGACCGTGGCGTACTTGCTCAGTGCTCGAAAGACTGCTTTACCGCGCTAATTTCTTTGCCAGCCAACTTTTTGATACGGGTATGATCCAGTTCGTTTCCAGATCTGCCTTGGTGGCAACTGTATTGTTAAAATAGAGGGTGTCGCCAGTTATGAAGCCTTTCTCGATCGCATAGTCGATCTGGGCCAGGGGTAATCGTTCGATTTTGTCATTTACGACAAAGGCCAGCTGTGTTCGGTCTAGTAGCGATGTAGAAAATTCCTGCTCTACTCTTTTTATCAGGGCCACCGAACTGTCGGTGCTGCAGCCACTGACCATTGTCTTCGATTCATCGGCTAGCAGTACAATGAACTGCCCAAAAAATAAAAATCCTTTTGCTTGTACTGGTTGTCCGTGCGATTGCCATTGTGCCGTAAAACTGTCGATGCGCTCTTCGATAGTAAAGGCCTCCGTTAACGAGAAAAGCCGCGTGGCTTGATAGATCCACACTCTTGCACTGGCAGAAAAATTGGCCGGCAGCAAATGTGTATAGGCTAAGTTCATAGAATTCGAGTAGGAGGGATGCTGCGGGTTACTTGTTCAGTTGTTCTGCGATGAGCTCGGCCACATCCAGTACTTTAACTTGCTCTTCTTTTTCGGCCAGCTTTACACCATCGCTCAGCATGGTATTGCAAAAGGGGCAGGCCGCAGCAATGATGCCGGCGCCGGTGGCAAGGGCTTCTTGGCTTCTTTCGGTGTTGATACGAACGTCCCCTTTTTCTTCTTCTTTGAACATTTGGGCTCCACCAGCACCGCAACAGAGTCCTTTTGAGCGACAGCGTTTCATCTCTACCAGGTCGGCATCCAACCATTCCAAAATCTCGCGGGGCGCCTCATAAATGCCATTGGCTCTTCCGAGATAACAACTATCGTGATAAACGATCTTTTTACCCGTAAAGGAACCGCCTTCCTTCAATTTGATCCGGCCTTCGTTGATGAGTTGTTGTAAAAGTGTAGTATGGTGAATGACCTCGTAGTCGCCGCCCAACTCGGGGTACTCGTTCTTTAGCGTATTGAAACAATGCGGGCAGGTAGTTACGATCTTTTTGATCCCATAGCTATTCAGTACTTGAATATTTTGGTAGGCCATCATTTGAAACAAGAACTCATTGCCGGCACGTCGGGCCGGGTCGCCAGTACAGCATTCCTCTTTTCCTAAGATGGCATAGTTGATCTGTACTTGGTCTAATATCTGTGCAAAGGCCTTTGTCACACGCTGGGCACGTTGATCGAAACTGCCGGCACAGCCAACCCAAAATAAGATCTCCGGGGTTTTTCCTTGGGCCACTAGATCGGCTACGGTAGGTACATGCATGAACCTTTGATTTAGATGATAAAATTACAGCTTTCGAGGGCATCCCTCAAATTGAGCTTAGCCTTTTGCACTTACTTTTGCTGCAGCCTGCATGAAAAAACTATACCGCCTGTTGAACAACTGGGAGCAATGGAATTTCTTTGTGCTCTACTTACCCCTGTTGCCCGTGTGGGCCTGGTATTGTATCAAAAGTAGGTCGCTTTGGTTCTTTTCGGCCTCTAACCCTACCATAACGTTCGGTGGGCTGGAGGGAGAGGGTAAAAAGGAAATGTACGATCAGTTACCCGACAGCTACTATCCTAAAACGCAATACGTGGAGCCCGGTACCGATGCGGACCAAGCGTTGCAAGCTATTCGAGCCACAGGCTTTGAGCTGCCCTTTGTGGTCAAGCCCGATATTGGCATGAAGGGGATCTTGTTTCGAAAAATTGATCACTGGCAGCAGTGGGAACACTATCATCGTCAACTGCCTGTTACTTACCTGGTGCAGGAACTGGTGGAATATCCAATGGAGATCAGTGTTTTTTATTACCGGTTTCCCGACTCCGAAAAAGGGGTGATCTCAGGATGTATACAAAAAGAATTGTTGCAAGTAGTTGGCAATGGTCGTTTATCGCTACAAACATTGATCGCTCAACATCCCAGGGCCTCACTACGTTGGCAAGAAATGAAGCATCGGCACGGGGACCGGTTTGATTGGATCGTACCTGATGGCGAAGTTTATTTTCTATCGTACGCAGGCAATCATAACCGCGGTGCTCGCTTCATAGATCTGATGCACGAGGTAGATGAATCAATACTTTCGTTCTTTGATCGGCTAAGCCGGCAAACTTCTTTTTACTATGGTCGCTACGATATAAAATGTCTGTCGTTGCAAACCCTAAAGGAGGGGCATTCGTTCTCTATTTTGGAATTCAATGGCTGCGGTGCCGAACCCAACCATATCTATGACGCGGGTCTATCCATTTGGCAAGCCTATCGCATTCTTCT
>CANGTM010000008.1 GCA_947456825.1 Chitinophagaceae bacterium | reverse complement strand
TTTCAGGAAAAAAACCCGGCCGAAGTACTGGTCTTTGGCCCCAACGGAAAATCGGTACGGGCCCGCACTGCCAACCAAAAAAAGCTAGTGCAAGAAGCTGAACACAACGACATTGTCTTTGCCATAGGACCGGCGGGAACCGGAAAGACCTATACGGCTGTCGCACTGGCCGTACGGGCACTCAAGAATAAACAGGTTAAAAAGATCATCTTGACACGTCCTGCCGTCGAAGCCGGCGAAAGTCTTGGTTTTTTACCCGGTGACCTCAAAGAGAAGATCGACCCTTACTTACGTCCGCTTTATGATGCGCTCGACGATATGATCCCTGCCGATAAACTCGGTTACTATATGACCACGCGCACCATCGAAATAGCCCCTCTGGCCTATATGCGGGGACGAACGCTGGATAACGCCTTTATTATTTTGGATGAGGCCCAAAACTCGACCGACTTGCAATTAAAAATGTTCCTGACCCGTATCGGAGCCAACGCCAAGGCCATCATTACAGGAGATATGACCCAAGTAGACTTACCCCGCAACCAACGCAGCGGACTTCAAACAGCGGTACGTATCCTAAAGAATATCGATGGTATAGGACACATTGAACTTGACGAAGAAGATGTGGTACGCCACCGATTGGTCAAGCAGATCTTGCGAGCCTACAACCAGGAGCACGAGAAAGAACAACCCCTACAACACCGCCCGTAAGACTGCCACAGCATACGGCTACATTATTTTTTTGTAATTTGCCTTATGCGAATTAATGTACTTGATAAGAGTCTGCTACTGGCCTTCATGCTGCTGCTCGTGCAAGGATGCCAGCCAAAACAAGATAAAATTTTCGTGGCCGAGAACGAGTTAGATGCGGCTCGCCTTTTTATACGGTCCGCTCTCGATGGAAAGTTCGAGGATGCCAAACTATTTATGTTGCAAGACTCCGTTAACAATAGCTACCTCGACATTGCCGCGCAATTCTATGAAAAGATGCCGGCAGCCGAAAAAGACAACTACAAAGGATCGACCATAGTGATCCACAGCTCCACGATCATCAATGATTCCGTGGCTGTGGTCATTTACTCAAACTCCTACAAGAACGATCACGATACCTTACGCATCGCCAAAAAAAATACTAACTGGCTAGTAGACCTCAAGTACCTGTACGAACACGATCAGCCATGATACGATTTCTTTTTTTTGTCGCAGCGGGAGGTGCCCTTGGTTCTAGCCTTCGCTATGCCATGCAACGACTGTTAAACCCCATGCAGCCAGATGCCTTTCCGATTGGAACTTGTCTGGTCAATGTATTGGGTTGCCTACTGATCGGAATAGGTTGGGGCCTCAGTGAGAAGTATTACGAGCTCTCGGAAGAAACCAAACTTTTTCTTTTTACGGGCCTCTGCGGAGGTTTTACCACTCTCTCGGCCTTTAGTCACGAAAGCCTGTTATTGTTAAGAGCAGAGCGATTTTTAATTTTCTTCTCCTATCTGACCATCACGTTAGTGGGTGGGTGGATGGCCACGTGGGCAGGATATAAGTTGTTCGCCTAACTCAAAGCGCCTCCCAAATCGAATGGGCAAAGGTTTCCAGCGAGGGGTCTCGTGCGCCCATTAGCAGCAAAACGCAATCCGCTGAGAGATGAGTGCGCATATTCGCCAACAATTCATTTCGATCGGCTACAAAAAAAGCGGTAACCCCCAGTTGCCGAAGATCATCGATTAGATCGGCAGCAGAAATATCCTTAACGGCTGCGCCTCCGGCATAATAGATCTCACTCATCCAGATCTCGTCACCACTACGAAGTGTCGCTGCGAATTCTTGTACAAAATCGTGGCGTAAAAAGCGGGTAGGCTTAAATCCATGCGGCTGAAACCACGCTATCACCTTTGAAGCTACGGGCTGACAAGCCCTGATGGCAGCCGCACACTTGACCGGGTTATGCGCATAATCATCGATCAACCAAACACCATTTTTTTGACCCAAGACCTGGTGCCGCCGGTAAATGCCCTTATAGTTCGACAAAGCGATGGCGGCAACCGAGAGGGGTACCCCGATCTGATGAGCTATCGCCATGGCAGCAAGTGCATTTTCCATGTTATGCCGCCCGAGCTGCTGCAGACGAACTTGTTGTCCATTTACAGAAAATGAAATGGTCATACCCACCTGGCTAAATGCTTCGGCACAATAGCCGACCTGCCCATCTTTTCCTACCATAAAATCGTTGCTCGCATCAACGGAGAGGGTCGCCGCCAACGAGTGCGTTCGATTGACCAAAAAATGCTCAGCGTTATTTTTGAACGTTGTAAATAACGAGAGGAGCGTATCGGTCTCATCGTGGTCCTTGTCTATGTTGAGCAAAACACCAGTGTGCGGATGATACTGCACAATAGAGCCATCACTTTCATCAGCTTCAATTACGAGCCACTCCCCTTTTCCGGCTACTGCATTACCGATCTTTCCTTCTTCGATAATTCGTACCAGGCCGGCCCCGCTGATGATACCAGGTTGGTATCCGGCCTTATCGAGAATATCGAAAAGCATGGCACTGGTCGTGCTTTTACCACTGGTACCGGCTATCGCGATGGTCTTCTTACTGGCAGCGATCAGCGCCAGCAGCGCTGCACGATGCAAAATGGGAATGCCCAATTGCTGGGCCTGCTGCACTTCGACTACCGTATTCTCGATAGCCGTAGAAACGATCACCACATCAAAATCGGAGGTTAGTGAATTGCCGTCCTGTTCATAACAACGAATACCTGCTTGACTCAACTTTGCTTGCATCTCATTCGGCGCATCCTTTACAAATTGACGATCACTGCCGGCCACTTGCAAGCCCGTTTCTTGTAAATATTGTGCCAGTGCACTCATACCGGTGCCGGCTATACCGATAAAATACGGTGCTCTGATATCATGCAACGATCGGATCATAAAACAAAGAAACAAAATTATAATTGGAGGCGACCCTAAATACCCTTACCTTTGTCATGTTATTTTGAGTCAACTGACTGTCCGTAACTGAACGATTCGTACTACTGCAAAGCCTCTGGTCGCCACTAGTTAGTCTTCTTTACCCCTTCGTTGTTCTCAAGTTTTTTTAATGCTTAATTTTTTTGCATGAACATTTATGTTTCGAACCTTCCGTTCGCCGTAACGGACGAAGATCTCAGAAGTTATTTTGCCGATTATGGCGAAGTAAGCTCTGCCAAAATCATCATGGACAAGTACACGAACCGCAGCAAGGGCTTCGGATTTGTAGAAATGTCTGATGATGCCGCCGCCCAAAAAGCCATTGGCGAATTGGATGGTGCCACGGTAGAAGGACGTGCCATTCGCGTGGCCGTTGCCAAACCCCGTGAAGAAAGACCTGCTCGCAATGCTAACTATTCCAATAGTCGCTGGTAACACGCGTTGTCTTTATTCAAAAAGCCCTCTTGAATTTTCAAGGGGGCTTTTTAGTATAAAAAAACCGCCCTTTTTTATAAAGGCGGTAATGACTTAGTATAAAAAATATCAAAAGCCGATCAGGCTCGTTGCTTTTGCTTGACAACGGCCTTAGAAGGAGCTCGCTTGGCCGTTGGCTGAATGACAGCCTTTTTTACCGGGGCCTTGGTCTTTGATTTTTTGAGGGCAGATTGAATAGCTGCGCTCAGATTAGCAAAGGTGGGCTTACCGGAAAAAGGAACATCATTGATAAAAAAGGCGGGCAGATCTTTTACTCCTCGGTTGATCCCTTCCTTAAGATCGTCTTGCACTTGCCATCCGTAGACACCGTTGACCAGATCGTCCAGAAATTTTTTATTCTTGACGCCTGCTTCCTTGCTGTGCAACTTTAGACTGGTGGTACCCAGATTTCTACGGTTACTGAAAAGAACATTGTGCATTTCCCAGAACTTTCCCTCTTGCGCTGCTGCCACGGCAGATTCACTGGCCTTCAGACTGCGCTGGTGAATTAAGGTCAGTGGAAAATGTCTAAATTGAAATTTTATCTTTCCCTCGAACTCCTCTAACAATTGCTTGACCACCTCGTTGACCTTGGCACATTCCTCGCTCTCATATTCACCGAATTCCATTAACGTCACGGGCGCATCTTTCTTGCCCACGAAGATCTCGCGGGGCTCTATAATTACAACATCGTCCTTTTTGAATGCCATCTTGTTTTGTTTTGTCGGTTAGACAACCGACCATATATAATAACAACTGTTAGTGTTTTGGGTTGAGCACTTGCACCAATCTTTTTTTGCAACCCGGCTGCGGCTAAAGATAGGGGGTTTTTATCCCGTTTAACCACCGCTTATAATATATTTAACATTTTTCAACAGAAATATTGATTTTCAGTGATTTGCAAAGAATATCATCACATTAAGTAATAACCCCTGCGCGAATAAAACCGAAGCCACCCCACCCTAGCCATCCACAAATTAATCAGACTACGGAAGCAGGCCTATGACCTTGGTCACGCCACTGCGAAAGACCACCGTGTTGTCAAAAACGTCTACCAGCACGGGGGCCGATTTGTCGATTTCGCCGGCCAGCATTTTTTTGCTAAGCGGGTTGGTGATCTCCTTTTGAATGAGTCGCTTTAAAGGTCTGGCCCCAAACTGCGGATCGAATCCTTGCACGGCCAGATATCGAAGCGCGTAGTCGCTAAAATCGATGGTAATGCCAGCGTGGTGCAACATCTTTTTAAGCGCTTCCAGCTGGATCTGCACGATACCGATGATCTCTTTGCGAAGCAATGGATTGAACATGATGATCTCGTCGATCCGGTTTAGCAACTCGGGTCGAATGGTCTGTCGCAGCAGTAACATCACCTCTTCTTTTGCCTTGAGCATGGCCTCTTCGAATTGGCTCTCTTCACGTACCGATTCAAATGCATCCATGATCAGGTGGCTACCGATATTAGAGGTCATTATGATGATCGTGTTCCTGAAATTAACTACACGGCCTTTGCTATCGGTCAGTCTTCCGTCATCGAGGACTTGCAATAAAATATTCCAAACGTCGGGATGCGCTTTTTCTATCTCATCCAGTAGTAATACACTATAGGGCTTACGCCGCACGGCCTCGGTCAATTGCCCCCCTTCTTCGTATCCTACATAACCCGGAGGGGCTCCGACCAGTCGGCTCACCGTATGCTTCTCCTGATACTCACTCATGTCAATGCGGGTAAGCATCGCCTCGTCATCAAACAACAACTCGGCGAGCGCCTTTGCCAACTCTGTTTTTCCAACACCGGTGGTACCCAGGAACACAAACGATCCAATTGGCTTTTTAGGATCTTGTAACCCGGCCCTGCTGCGACGAATAGCATCGGCCACAGCGGTAATAGCTTCCTCTTGCCCTACCACCCGCTGGTGTAACTCCGTCTCGAGATGCAGCAGCTTTTCTCTATCGGACTGCATCATACGGCTAACCGGAATGCCGGTGGCCTTTGCTACGGTCTCTGCAATATCCTCTGCATCCACCTCTTCTTTCAACAGCCGCTTTTCGGCCGTCTGGCTAAGTTGTTCGCTAAGCGCTTCAATAATTTTCTCTTGCTCCTTGATCTTTCCATACCGAATTTCGGCCACCTTTCCGTAATCGCCCTCCCGTTCGGCCCGCTCGGCAGCTTGACGAAGCTGTTCTACCGTTGCCTTGGCAGACTGCAATTGCTCGACCAATTCTTTCTCTTCGGTCCATTTGGCCTTGATCGTGTCGCGCTGTACGGCCAGATTGGCTAGCTCGGTACTCAGCTCTTTTAATTTTGCCTCGTCGTTCTCTCGCTTGATAGCCTCTCGCTCTATTTCGAGTTGTCGGATCTGCCTTTCAAGCGTATCCAATTCCTCTGGCATAGAGTTCATCTCGAGACGTAACTTGGCAGCACTTTCATCGATCAAATCAATGGCCTTATCAGGCAAGAAGCGATCGGTGATATAGCGGTGCGATAACTCGACAGCCGCAATAATCGCTTCATCTTTGATACGAACGTGATGGTGTGTCTCATAGCGATCCTTCAATCCACGCAAAATAGAAATAGCATCTTCTGGAGAAGGCTCCTCGATCAATACTTTCTGAAACCGCCGCTCAAGTGCTTTGTCTTTTTCAAAATACTTCTGGTATTCGTTAAGCGTTGTGGCACCCACAGCCCTCAACTCCCCACGGGCAAGGGCAGGTTTTAATATATTGGCGGCATCCATGGCCCCCTCGCCTCCACCGGCACCTACCAGCGTATGGATCTCATCGATAAAAAGAATGATCTCCCCCTCAGATTGCCCCACCTCCCTTACTACTGCCTTCAATCGTTCTTCGAACTCCCCTTTATACTTGGCCCCGGCGATCAGCTGGCCCATATCAAGTGCGTAGATCAACTTAGACCGTAGGTTCTCGGGAACGTCCCCATTGACAATTCGATGGGCGATACCTTCTGCGATAGCGGTCTTTCCGACACCGGGCTCTCCCACTAAAATGGGGTTATTCTTTGTGCGACGAGAAAGAATGTGCAAGGTCCTTCTTATCTCATCGTCTCTTCCGATCACCGGGTCGAGCTTTCCGCGGCGGGCCTCTTCGTTCAGATTACGCGCGTATTTCTCGAGCGCCTGAAATGACTGCTCTTGAGTAGAGGAAGTAACTTTTGCCCCTTTGCGCAGCTCCCTGATGGCGGCAGTCAACCCTTGCTCGGTCAGCCCGGCATTACGAAGTAACTTAGCCGTGGAATCGTTGCCTTGCACCAAGGCCAACAATAGATGCTCGGGCGTAATGAACTCATCCTGAAAATTCGTTAACACTGCCCCGGCCCGCAACAATACATTATTTCCCTCGCGGCTGATTTGCTGAGCAGGCTCTCCCTCGGTGCGAGGCAATGCAATCATCAGCTCTTGCAATTTGGTCTGTAGCACATTGACCGTAACATTATTTTTTTTGAGCAGATATTCCACAGGTGAATCCACCTGATCCAACAAAGCCTTTAGCAAATGCTCCGTCTCTATGGAGAGGTGACGGGCATTGAAAGCCAACTGCTGGGCCTGCTGTATGACTTCGGCCGCTTTGATAGTGTAATTGGATAAATTCATGACAGTATGATAGTTTTTTAGTTTGTACTTTTATGTTAACAGGCCGTTCGGCTACCTAACCTCCGCAAAAATCATTCAGCAAATGATATCCAGCTCCCGAACAGAAAGTTTGTCATTTTTTTACTCCCGTATCTGCACGAACGTCATACGCGGACTGATTTTTCTGCTATTGTTGCAGCCGCCGCTACGCCTGCATGCCCAGCCTGACTGGACGGCCGTTAAAGCCAAGATGAACGCCAATGCCAAAGAATTAGAGGATGACTTCGTATTCGTGCTCGCCTCTACGGATAGCACCCTGCTGGTGATGGAGTCAAAGACATTTACCGCCAAATCGCAGGCCCCTATTTTCTTAAGTAGCCAGTGGTTGACCGCGGCATTACTGTTTAAACTGGCCGAGGAGGGAAAACTTAGCATTGACGATCCGGTGCAAAAATACCTACCCGAGTTCGGCAAGTATTTTAAAGGCTACATCACCATCCGGCATTGCCTGAGTCAAATGACAGGCATTGAACCCAAAGACAGATCGCTTAGTCAGGGACAACGAAAAAAATATACTTCGCTCGAAGAAGAGGTCAACGATCTCGTTAAACTGACCATCCGCACCAAGCCGGGAACAGAATGCTGGTACAGCTCGTCTGTTGGCATCAATATAGCAGGTCGTATAGCGGAGGTAGTCACCAAAAAGAAATTCGATATACTCATCAAATCAAAACTGCTGACACCGCTAGGCATGAGGCGCACTAGTTTCACGGACCTGAGCGGAGCTGCCCTCGATCCGTCGGCAGGAGCGCAATCAACGGCCGAAGACTATCTAAAATTTCTTCGCATGTTGCTCCAAAAAGGTAAAGTAAACCAGGCCTCCTTTTTGACAGAGACATCCGTCAATGCGTTGCTCCAACTTCAGGCACCCGCCTCAAAAGTGGCCTACACACCACTAAAGGGGCAGTCCTTCGGTTATGCGAACGGGGCCTGGGTACCGGAAGAAAAGAACGGCATCTCCTCGGCGCTATGCGCACCAGGGCTGTACGGAGGATGGTCCATGATAGACCGCTGCCGTGGTTACGTTTACCTGGTCATCACAAAAAATAAATTAAAAGAAGACAAATCCGGTCTGCACCAAGAGATGAAAGCCCTCATCGATCGTCAGTGGAGCGACCGTTGCCAGTAACAGCGCATCAACGTGCAATCTTTATCGCAACATACACGGCTGGTCAAGGAAACAGCCCTGCGGCTGGGTTTCTCGTACTGCGGCATAGCCAAGGCGATGCCACTGGATGAGGATGCCCGTCGTCTCGAAAAATGGCTGCACCAAGGAATGCATGGCAAAATGAAGTACATGGAAAATCATTTTGACCTGCGTGTAGATCCAACCCGCCTGGTACCGGGCGCCCGATCGGTGATCACGATGCTAATGAATTACTTTCCCAACGAACGACAATCGCCAGCGTCTCCCAAGATCGCTTCCTACGCCTGGGGTAAGGACTATCACTACGTTATCAAGTCGAAGCTGCACCAATTACTGGCTGAGTTGCAAGAAAAGATAGGTGCCATCACCGGACGTGGCTTTGTCGATTCGGCTCCGGTGCTGGAACGAAGCTGGGCCTTGCGCAGTGGATTGGGATGGGTGGGAAAAAACGGTAATCTAATTAACAAAAAGAGCGGCTCCTTCTTTTTTATCGCTACGCTAATCACCGATCTTTTATTGGACTATGACGATCCATTCGCAAAAGATTACTGCGGTAGTTGTACGCGTTGCATCGATGCCTGCCCTACCGATGCCATCTTACCCGACAAGACGATCGCGGCGCAGCAATGCATATCGTATTACACCATCGAACTAAAGGATCAGCTACTACCTACAGAAGCGCAAGGAAAAATGGATGGATGGATGTTCGGTTGTGATACGTGCCAAACCGTTTGCCCATGGAATCGATTTAGCACCCCCAACCGCGAACCAGACTTTTTGCCACTTCCGGAAATACTGAACCTCAGCAACCAAGAGTGGATAACGATGACCGAAGAGACCTTTAAAAAAACGTTCAAAGACTCGGCCCTCCTGCGGCCCGGTCACAAAGGGATCATGCGAAATCTTCAGTTTCTACGAGCATCCGATTGAATGCGCTCGTCTAGTTGTTTTAACCCCTGTTCCATGTAGGCTCCATATTTTTTTTCGAGTAGCAGACTCGAAAATCGCTCCCACGGATACCAGTCGAAATAAAAATTCATGTACCACTGAACGGTTACATGAGGGTCCGCCTGCGATCCAATCAGCTTGAAACCCATGTCCCCGTCTATGGAAGCCGCCTGCAGACCTTGTACCAAAACTGTGCTGTCGTTTTGTGGCTTTATCAAGAGTGAATTGCCATTGGGCGTTGCGATACCTGCCGCACGATCCCCTATGTTGACCAGCGGCCAGTTAGCCGCCCCGGGAAACCATTGTCCCCAACGAGACGGATCGGAAAGAAAGGGGTAAACAGTCGAACGAGACGCCGAAATATCGACCGCTCTTGATATGGTTACACGCGCGGGAAAAAACAAGCCAATGCATGTTATTAACAGAAACAAGATCAGCAGACTCACCAAAAAAAATAATACACTACGCATAATAGAAGAGCTTATTCCCAACGAAGCAGCCTAGACAGCAGCGCATATACAAGCACCAACCAAAGCAACAGAACACCTAACTCCTTTCCGCAATCGAGCCACCCTAACCCTTCAAAGGAAATTTTTCTGACGGCATCATTGAATTGCTTGAGGGGCAATACTTCGCAAATACGTTGGAGCCAAGGTGGAAAGACCTCTACTGAGAAGAAAGTACCCGAAAGTAACATTTGAGGCAAGGCAAACAGATTGATCAAAAGAGGAATGGTGGCATCGGTCTTGGCAATACTGCTAAAGATAAGCCCTACTCCCATCAAAAGCAGTAACATCAGCACCGTAAACGAGCCGATCTGCACCATACTTATCCATCCGTTCTGCAGTGTAAAGTCCAGCACCCAATGACCAAATAGCAGCAACACAAGCACACTAAGCAGCTGAAAGAAAATACGGCTTATGCCGATTCCTATTAGAATATTGATACGGTGTATGGGCGTAGCAAAGAAGCGCTTGAGAACCCCTTGCTCCCGCAATCCGTAAAAAGTGAATGCAATTCCAAAAAGTGTGGAGAACAAGATCGAAAAACCCAACTGACCCGGTAGTACAAAATCGATAGGAAGATACTTTCTTACCTCGCGTATGACAGGACGATCAATGCTTACCCCTCCCCCGGGGAGTGAGGCCGCCAACCCCTGAAGACGGATATAATCGAGTAAATTCAAAAAAGGCCCGATGGTGGGACCACTGGCCGTGGTAGAAAAGAATTGAACACGAAGCGAGGCTTGCGTGGTATCGGTAGCGGTCTTACCGGTCAAAAGAAGAGTTCCGGTAAGCTTTCCCTTTACTAACGCTTGCTGCAATTTTACAGTATCTGAAAAGCTGACCAACTCTACCGCCGGATTCTGCCGAAGGGCCTGGTAAAAAGTATTGATCGTATCGGACCCGGGCAATACGGAGATCTTGTACGTAGGACTACCTCCCGAACCAAAGGCAGAGAATATCAAAACAAAAACAATAGGGAAAATAACACTAAAGACGATCGCAATAGGATTGGCAAATATGGCCCTGAATCCTGCCCGGGTCATGGATAGTAGCGCGGTCAACTGGCTGTAGGTAGGCGTCGGTTGTGTTGACATTCCCGCAAATGTATTTTAAATTCATCATCTTTGATCGCTATGATCACTGCCTACCTGCTGACCGGATCGAACCTGGGCGATCGAGAGAAACAACTAGAGCAAGCCGCTGCTCATATCGGTCTGCAAGCAGGCCGCGTCACCTCTCATTCTTCACTATACGAAACAGCCCCTTGGGGCAAGACCGATCAACCTGCCTTCCTTAACCAGGCACTTTGCATTACTACCGATCTGTCACCACAATCGTTGATGGCGACCTTACTGTCTATTGAACAACGAATGGGCAGGGTTCGTGCCGAACGATACGGCCCCCGCGTAATTGACATTGACATCCTGCTGTACGACCAAGTAGTGGTAGAAGAAGATCTTTTACGGATCCCCCATACCGAGCTGCCCTTTCGACGCTTTGCATTACTCCCTCTGGCCGAGATCGCTGGCGGATGCTGGCATCCAAACCTACGCTGCTCCATCGATACCCTTTTGCAGCAATGTCAGGACCAAAGTCCGGTTCAACGGCTTGGTTGACTTTTCCACAAACGCTCCCAACTTCTGTAGTAGGCAATGAATTAAAGTATCTTGCGGCTCAAGCAATGCAGTACCAGTTTATTACGATCGAAGGCAATATTGGGGCGGGCAAGACCACGCTGGCGCAACTGCTTAGCCGTCATTTTAGGTCCCGGCTGATCTTGGAGGAGTTTGCCGACAACCCCTTTTTGCCCAAATTCTACGAAAACCCGGGGCAGTACGCCTTTCCGGTAGAGCTCTTTTTTATGGCTGAACGCTTCAAACAGCTTAAGGAACTTTTGCAACAACAAGACCTCTTTAAAGAACTGACCATTTCGGATTACCTCTTTACCAAATGTCTACTTTTTGCAAAAGTGACACTCCCCGACGATGAGTTTCGGCTTTACCAACGACTTTTCGACATCATTCATCAACAGCTGCTGCAACCCGATCTGCTCATCTACCTGCAGGCGCCTGTTTCTAAGCTGCAAGAAAACATTCGTAAACGTAACCGCCCTTACGAACAAAATATTCCAGACCAGTATCTCGAACAACTACAAGAGACCTACGGCAGCTATATTCGCCAACAACCAACCCGCACGCTGGTGGTAGATGTTGCCCAGGCGGATTTTTTGCACAACGATCACCACTTGCAAACCATCATCAAGGCCATTGAAACGGATTATCCCGCCGGATTACATTATATTCAATTACCATGAGCTCCACTGCCCCCGGGAAGTTTTTATTCAAGCAGATCATCAATAAAGAATTCACGCTCTTTATAGTGGCGCGTATCCTTTTCATTGCCGGACTGCGAATGACCCCTGTACTGCTGGGATGGAGACTATACGAACTGACGGGCAGCAAACTGGCCTTGGGAATGTTAGGGCTCTCCGAAGTAATTCCTGCGATCGCGCTGGCGCTTCCGGCCGGAGTACGCGTAGATAAAAGCAATAAGCAGCGACTGCTGGCCATCTGCATGACGCTCTATTTATTGCTGATGATGGCGTTAGCCACGATAACTTCTGATTGGATGCAGTCACAATATAGCACTCGTATTATTGAGTGGAGCATCTATGCGATCATGGCCGCGACAGGGGCGGTACGTGCATATTCCGGTGCTGCGTTCAACGCATTTCTGGCACAGTTGGTTCCCGCCGATGCCTTGGTCAAGGCTGCTTCTATCAATAGCATGATCTGGCTGCTGGCCGCTGTGACCGGACCCGCTTTGGCAGGACTATTGATGGGATATACCAATATCACGATCGCATTTATTCCTGTGGTCTTGCTAAACCTCATCGCCATCATCCTTTTTATGCAGATAGCTCCCAAACCCATCAGCTGGCAGGGTGGTTCACGCACCTGGGAAGGTGTACTGGAAGGAGTTCGCTTTGTGTGGCGTCAAAAAGCATTGTTCGGAGCCATGAGTCTCGATATGTTTGCCGTCTTGTTTGGCGGGGCGGTAGCCCTACTGCCAGCATTTGCCAACGACATCTTGCACGTAGGGCCCCAAGGATTGGGCTGGCTGGTGGCCGCTACCTACCTCGGCAATTTTTTAGCCATCGCTTGGCTGACCCGATACCCGCTTCAAAAAAAACAGGGAAAAAAGTTACTGCTTGCCGTAGGTGGATTTGGGCTTTGCATCTTGGTATTCGCGCTCTCAACCAACTTCTGGCTAAGTTTCTTTGCCTTACTGGTATCGGGACTGTTCGATGGCGTTAGCGTTATCATCAGAGGAACGGTGGTTCAACTCTTTGTGCCCGATGATATGCGCGGAAGGGTCTCTGCCGTCAATTCGATGTTCATCAATTCCTCGAATGAGTTGGGCCAGTTTGAAAGTGGAGTGGCCGCGGCCGGTATGGGGCTGGTTCCCTCTGTTATTTTTGGAGGATGCATGACGCTGCTCATCACAGCTGTCACCTGGTTCAAAGCCCCTACCCTGCGAAAATTTGAGTACTGATACTACCGCTCATTTGAACGGTATACTTTTGAAAGTGCTTGCCTTTTTGCAACGCGCTTCAGTCGATCGTTTTTTTGGGTAGCGCAAGCGTTTGCAAATGCGACTAGTTACCGTGGGGAAATGGTTTGCATCAACCGCTCCAGCACATAATACGTAATGGGACAAAAGCTGCTATTCTTTTGGGTCAGCTTAGCTCTTTTTACCAAAACATCCTCGTCTGTGTATGGAAACCGGCTGCAATCAGAGGGTCTGCTATCGTAGATGCTGCATCGGTTATCGGATCCTAAAAAAGGACAAGGCAGGCTCTTGGTCACATAGTCGCCCTCTTCATCGACCCTCAAATAGGTCTCAATAAATACACTCTCTTTCAACTTCAGCAAACGACTGATCCGCTTGATATCGGGTGTCTTGAACCGGGGCGAATAGCCCTTACAGCAGTTGGCGCACTGCAAACAATCAATTTTGTCAAAGGCTTCCTCGTGCAATTCCACTTGATGCTTCAACACCTGCTGCAGTGGCACCTTTTGTAGAAATTGCCCGTACAGCTTCTGGCGGTCGGCCGACTTTTTTTCCCAATTATGTAAAAGATCGTGGTGGGGCATGTTGCAAAGAAATGAACTTAACGGCTTATCCCCAATTTACACCAAAAGATGCCGCATGTGCACAGGTGACCGTACCTTTGCAGCCTACATTATTAACCTTGTATTGTTATGAATTTGCTCGCATTGCAATCCAATGAATTCAGTGCTCGTCACAACGGATCGGCCACGCAGGAAAAAGAGATGCTGCAGACCGTTGGCGAATCACAACTTTCTTCGCTGATCGACAAAACAGTTCCTGCTGGTATCCGAATGAACAGGGTGCTCAACGTACCGCAGCCACTCAGTGAATACCAATACTTGCAACATATAGCCGAAGTCGGAAAACAAAACCAAGTCTGGAAGAATTTTATTGGTCAAGGATACTATCCCTCCATCACTCCCTCTGTTATATTACGCACCATTTTCGAAAATCCGGGATGGTACACGCAATACACGCCTTACCAGGCAGAGATCGCACAAGGCAGATTGGAGAGCCTGCTTAACTACCAAACCATGGTGAGCGACCTGACTGGGCTACCCATAGCTAACGCTTCGTTACTCGATGAGGCTACGGCCGCAGCAGAGGCTATGACGATGTTCTTTAACTCCCTGAACCGACAAGACCATATCGAAAGACCCAAGTTCTTTGTAGATGCCGCGTGCTTTCCACAAACCATCGATTTACTTCGTACCCGTGCTATACCCGTGCAGATCGAAATTGTAATCGGTGATTATCAGCAAGCCGTAATCGATAAGACTTACTTTGGCGCCATCGTGCAATACCCTAACGAAAAAGGCGGCATCGAAAATTATAAGGCCTTCATCGACCAAGTTCATGCACAAGGAGCCTATGTAGTAATGGCCACCGATCTGCTGGCCCTGACCTTGTTGACCCCTCCCGGAGAATTAGGAGCTGATGTGGCCGTAGGGTCTAGCCAACGATTTGGTATTCCGTTGGGATACGGAGGACCTCATGCCGCATTTTTTGCAGCCAAAGATGAATTCAAAAGAAGTATCCCCGGTCGTATTATAGGTATCAGCATCGATGCAAAAGGAAAAAGAGCGCTGCGAATGGCCCTTCAAACGCGTGAGCAACATATCAAACGCGAAAAAGCCACTTCGAATATTTGCACCGCCCAAGCCCTGCTTGCCAACATGGCTGCCATGTATGCCGTGTATCATGGACCTGACGGGCTTAAACACATCGCCATGCGAGTAGCTGGTTTCACCCACAGACTAGCTACCGCTCTCAAACGTAGTGGCCATACGCTGACTGCATCGCACTATTTTGATACATTGGTGATCGAAACGGACAAAACAGCCTTGATACGTGCTAAGGCCGAGGCCAAGCAACTCAACTTCCGTTACTTTGAAAACGGGCACATTGGTATTACCCTCGATGAGACAACCGATAGTGCCACCCTCCAAGCTATTGCCGCATGCTTTGAAGCCTCCATCGATAGCGAAACCTCCTTCAACGAGAAAGAAAGCTGTGAGGCTATACCCGCTTCGCTGCTCAGGAACAGTGCATATCTGACACATCCCGTTTTTAATACCCACCGCAGTGAAAGCCAAATGATGCGGTACATCAAACAACTCGAGAACCGCGATCTATCACTCAACACCTCGATGATCTCGCTAGGCAGCTGTACCATGAAACTCAATGCCGCCACTGAAATGATGCCCCTTAGTTGGCCGGAGTGGAGCAGCATTCATCCTTTCGCCCCAGCCGAACAAACAAGAGGTTATCAATATGTGATCGATCAACTCAGCAATTACCTGTGCGACATCACTGCCTTTGATGCGTGTAGCATGCAACCCAATAGCGGAGCTCAGGGAGAATATGCCGGTCTTCTCACCATTCGTGCCTTTCACCAGGCCAATGGAGAGCCACATCGTAACGTAATGCTGATCCCTATCTCTGCACATGGTACTAACCCGGCGTCTGCAGTAATGGCTGGCATGAAGGTAGTAGTGGTAAAGGCACTCGATAACGGGTATATCGACATGGATGATCTCAAAACCAAGGCCATTCAATATAGCACCGAATTGGCCGGCATCATGATCACCTATCCTAGTACCTACGGCGTTTACGAAGAGACCGTCAAAGAAATTACCGGCATCATTCATGAGCATGGCGGGCAAGTGTACATGGATGGCGCTAACATGAACGCACAGGTAGGACTTACCGCCCCCGGTCTTATCGGTGCCGATGTCTGTCACCTAAATCTACATAAGACATTTGCCATCCCCCACGGCGGTGGCGGCCCTGGCATGGGTCCCATTTGTGTAAAGGCGCACCTGGCCCCCTACCTACCCGGACATACGCACCAAGGAAGTTCATCGGCCGTGTCGGCAGCACCCTATGGATCGGCTTCTATTTTGCTGATCTCCTATGCATACATTCGAATGCTGGGACCCACCGGCTTACGGGCAGCGACCGAGTATGCGATATTGAATGCAAATTATATGCGTGCCCGACTCGAGCAGCATTACGACATTCTATACACGAACCAAAGTGGGCAATGCGCTCACGAGTTCATCGTCGATCTGCGCCCTTTTAAAAAGTCGGCCGAGATAGAAGCAGAAGATGTTGCCAAGCGATTGATGGATTATGGTTTTCATGCGCCTACCATGAGTTTTCCGGTTGCGGGTACCATTATGATCGAGCCTACTGAAAGTGAGGACAAGGCCGAGCTTGATCGTTTTTGCGATGCCATGATCTCTATCAGAGAAGAGATTCGCTCTATCGAGAATGGCAAAGTCGACAAGAAGGATAATCCCCTTAAAAACGCACCCCACACACAGCAAACCGTGATGGCCGACCACTGGCCGCACTCATATACTCGCCAAGAGGCAGCCTTTCCGCTCTATTACGTAACGCATAACAAGTTTTGGCCTACCGTATCGAGGGTCAACAATACGCATGGAGACAGAAACCTGGTCTGTACCTGCGAACCTGTATCATCTTATGCAGAAGAGGCTTGAAAAGTCGTAAGGGTTACTTAGCGTATTGTCTGTAAATAGCGCTGCTCCACCACGGGCCAATTGACAAGTTGCCACCACGAGGAAATGTAATCGACGCGGCGATTCTGATAACGCAGGTAATAGGCGTGCTCCCAAACATCTAGCCCCAGCAATGGAAAACCCTTTAGCGAAGAAGTATCCATAAGTGGATTATCTTGGTTAGGCGTGGATCCCAACTGTAATGATCCCTCTTGCCCCACCAGCAACCAAGCCCAGCCACTGCCGAAGCGAGATTTAGCGACCTCGGAAAACTGTTCTTTGAAGGCAGTAAAGGAACCAAATTTTTTGTCGATAGCTGCCGCCAACACCCCAGAAGGCTTATTACTGGCTGCATCTTGCGGCGCCCGCAGCGTTTGCCAAAATAACTCATGGTTGTAGTGGCCGCCTGCATTATTTCGCATTTTTTCTGAGTAGTTCGAGATCCGCGCCAGCAACGCTGTTAGCGATGTGTTGGCTTTATCTACCTTTTCGGCAAGGCAGGCATCCTGCAGATTCTTGGTATAGCCAGCCGCATGCTTCGTGTAATGTATTTCCATGGTCATAGCATCGATGACAGGCTCCAAGGTCGCATACGCGAACGGCAAGGGCTGCTGCAGGTAATTGATATCACCCATAGGTAATGAAAAAAAAGTATCGCGGGCTGCAGCCGTCCAGCCCGAAAGAGCCAGTAAGCCAGCCGTGCTTTTAAGAAAGGTCCTTCTGTTGGTCTCCATAATCTTTAATTTATGAATGCTGTCATTTGCCAAAGGACGAGATACTACTATCTTTATTGTTGAATAACTAGCATGCTACAAAATAATATTTTAAAAATACGATCTTTTGGCTGGTTGGTAAGCCTGATCCTGATCAGTTTTTCGACCCGTGCTCAACAGAGTGGACGAATGGAAACCGACCGGCCCGATCAAACAGAAAGCTTTTACATTACGAAGAAAGGCTACATACAAGGAGAGATCGGCTTTAATAACGAAAGATACCTGGGTTCGAGAGTGGTCGTTCACCCCACTGCACTATGGAAGGCGGGGCTGCACGAGAAATTCGAATTGCGCGTTATTACCGAACTCAACACGGTAAAGCCCTTGCTAATGAGCCCTTCGTTTCCAGAGAATGCCAGCGGATTATTACCCGTACAAATAGGGGGAAAGATCGCACTCTGTAAAGAGAACAAATTAATACCCGCCACCTCGCTCATCTTTCATACCGGAATACCTTCGCTGGGATCAAAAAATTTTCGCACCCCACGTTGGTCTCCCAATTTTCGTTTTGTGATGCAACACACCCTCGGAGAACAAACAGCACTCGGCTATAACCTAGGCGCCGAATGGAACGGCTTCTCCAACCAGGCCACCTGGATCTATACCATCGCGCCCGGCATGAACATCGGAAAAAGATGGTACGGCTATGTAGAGGCCTTTGGTAGCATCGTTCGTGGAGAAAAGCCGGCACATGCCGTTGATGGGGGTGTCGCCTACTATGTGAATGATGATATTAAACTAGACGTCTCTGCCGGAGTGGGTATTTCAGAGCAAGCGATCGACAACTACATTGCAGTAGGGCTTTCTTTTCGCGTTGCCGCCTTTACCAAACGCTAGGCTCTCTTTTTAAAGAAACCCAGCCAGGTACTCTCGAGGCTTAAGAGCCAACTTCGCTGGGCCATGCGGTTCATGGTTCCGCCCAGCTGAAAACGATAACCGAGGTTTAGTTTCGTGCGACTAGCGAATATCAACTGTAAGGCCGGGGCCATATCCACGTAATATCTACTGTTGTCGAGAGAACGCTGGCCTAATAATTCGGTATAGATGTTCAAATTGGTCTGTCGGTAATCTTTGTACTCTCTTGGAAAAACCAAGTACCCTCCGGAGAGACTGAGTTGCATGGTCTGAAACGTACGGGCCGGATCGAAGAGTGCCGCATTTTTGCGGGAGTAATGCAGCACCTGTGTATGAGAACCCGTAACCGAAAGGGCCAGCCTCTGCGTTAACCGCGTAGCGATAATACCCGCCTCTACTCCAGACTTGTCTCCCATTAGCGATACTTCATCATGATCAAAGGGAGCAGCCGTATAAGCTCCCTCCACATAGGCCGCCAATCGAAAATGACGATGTACATCATCGGTAGATAACAACCGATAACGCGAATAAAATCCGATCGACTCGGGCTTTACGGCATACGTCATCATATTACCCCAACTACCCCCCACCTTCATGGTCCAACGACCCGATAAACCAGCTATCAGTTGCAATCCATTGCGGAAGGTAAAACGATCGTACATTACGTTCTCGCCCATCATATGGGTTCGGGAGCGAACGGTAAGTGAGCGAGCGGGCATTACAGAGGCCGGTTCGGTAAAAACATAGAGCTCTTGTGCCAATGCAGCAAAAGAGGCAAGCTGCAAAAACAGCAAAAGACTTCCTACTTTCTTCTTCATGGCTTTTGCTTTTTATAGATCACCTCTAGCTTCTTTTCTAATTCGCCACCATGCAGGTTGCGGGCTATTATATTTCCCTCGGGATCTATGAGAAAACTATTGGGCACGCCCAATACGTCCCAAGCAGTAGCCACTTTTGAATTCCAGGCCATCGTGTCGACCAATTGGGCCCACACCATGCCATCGGTGCGAATAGCACGCTGCCAGGCCTTTCTATCCTCATCGAGTGAGACACTCAATACTTCAAAACCCATGGAATGAAACCGCTTATATAGTTTTACCAGTGTCCGATTAAAAACCCGGCAGGGAGGGCACCACGATGCCCAAAAATCTACCAAGACATAGCCGTTTCTAAAGGTGCGCAGATCGACCTGCTTGCCGGTCCTGTCTGGCAATACCAATGCAGGAGCAGGCTGCTGAAACTGGGGCTGGGCAAAGGTCGAAGTTGGACTATTCGGTAGTGCTAATAACGCTACTAACATAAACAACATCGTTACACGCAGTGTATGAAGTTGTTTGAAGATCGGTTGCATCCTTATTGCATTTTAAGATAAAACACCGGAGTACCCTCGATCGATACGGGCTGCTGCCGGAGTGTGGCGCCCAGCGAGCCGGCACTGAGCTTTGAAAAGGCCTTCTCGGTCAAAAAATGCTCATTGAGTACCTGGTAGGTGCTTCCTGGCCCTTTTCCACCGGAGCCCAAAACACAGAAGTAGCTACTTCCTTCTTTGAAGGGGGCATTAGCTTCGGGGATTGAAGCCGATTGGGCTCGAGTTAGGTACAGGGCCCCAACGAAAAAGCCGGCATCCTCAACGGCAGTCCGAATTTGGTCGGGAGCAATGGATTCACCCGGCTTTGCGATGATATCAAAGGCCGATTCCTTGATGCGGGCACTGACTTTCTGAACAAAAGGCAATTTTTCGAGTTCCTGATGGATGGCTTTGCTGCACAGTGCACAGGTCAGTCCCGTGGCCTGTAACTTGGCCTCACTGAACTGTGCAAAGCCATGCTGTTGCCCCCAAAACAGAAGCAACAGCATGGTAATTTTTTTAAGCATACGTGGCCTTAGGATTTAGAGCAGCAACTCTTCTTACAATCAGATCCCTTGGCGCATTTATCGTCTTTAGAGCACTCCTCCTTTTTTGAGGAAGCCGTGCACTTGCCGTTCTTGCAGCAATTCTTCTCGCTAGACTTGGAGCAAACACCACCCTTGCAGCAAGCAGGACTAGCGACTGCCGCAGTCCTCTCGTACTTGCAGCAGCCATGCAATTTATCGTAAGCCGCGTCGGTAGCGCGGGCACCCGCGTTATCGTACCCTACTTCGGCGATCTTTTGCTGAATTTGGGCCACGCTGCTGTTGCCACTGTCGAAACTTACGACGAGTTCTTTGCTGTCCTCATTCCAAGCCGCAGAAGAAGCACCGGCAGCCTTGGCAGCCTTTTCGATCTTGGACTTGCACATTCCACAGTTACCGGATACCTGAAAACGCTCGGTAACCGACTGGGCCATAACTAAAGAAACACTCATCAAAGCTGAGAGGAGAAGAGAGAATAAATATTGCTTTTTCATAAAGATTTTTTTCTTTTAAGAATTTGTATATAAAAACGATTGGTACGCATAGCTGGTCTTTTGACTACTATTTTTCTACAGGACGAGGGCACGCGATTTACGATCACGTAAACCAGCTATCAGATCCTAAAAACACGATTACGTAGAAAAAGCGGTGGCGAAGAAAAATCAGGTGGATGGTAGAAATGATCGGTGGCCGAACCAAGCGATTTTTCGTTGATCAACCCTATAATAGTCTGCTCAGGCAGTGCAAAAACACTGGCAGAGGCAATTGTATACTGAATAAAATGCGGAGGGCATTGGTCCTGCATCAGTTTAACCAACTGCTTTTCTTGATGACAGCACCCACCGCTTTCTTGCTGCTTCATTCCGCAAGTGCCGCATTGATGTTCATCAGTGGCAAAAAGGCTGACATCCTCTACCTGATTCATACAAAAATGAACGTTCAGGGTCAACCCGCTTGACAGGATCACTAAACAAAGCATCGATATAGATAAAAGTGCCCGAGACATCAGTACAAAAATAAGCATTTTATAAAAAGCATGGGAATACCCTTTCCGAAGAGCGGCGCACAGAGGGGCCGTGTAAAGGATAACAACCATACCATCTGCAAACAACTTGTCAATTAACAAATTGCCAAAAAATACCTACCCTTAAATGGAGCCCTTGCAAGGGATAGCCCTCGGCCAACAGGTTATTGCGAGTAAACCCAAATCCTTGCAGGTCACGGGCCGTATTAAGGTTTTCGGCCCGAACAAAAGCGGTAAATGGCCGGATCCTGAAATTAACATAGGCCGAGATATCGGGTAAGGTATTGCTGATCACTACCCGATCTTGAAAAAAGAACTGACCCAGCAGCGGCGAATAGCTGTCGGCCTTATAAGGGGGTCGGTAACGAGCCTCCAAGCCGGTGGCCAGTTTTAAATTCTTAAACCCCAAGTTACCCTCATAAGCCAATCGGTGGCGCGTAAAAAAGGGCATCAGGTTAAGCGGAGCCGCACCTACACGCTGCTGAAAATAGAACTCGGCATGCCAACGAAAATGCTTGGCAAGTCGAAAGGTCTTGAGAGCTTGCAGCTGCAACACATTGAACAAAGAGATGGCTTGAAAAGGCTTCTGAAAATCGAGCAGATAGCTGAAATTGTTTACCAAAAAATAATCCCCTCTAAGGGTAAGGCCCAGCGCGCCCCAGTCGATCACCGAAAAGAATTGAGTGTAATTTTCTTTTTTGAAAGAAAAAGTCGACGAGGTCAAGAAGAAACTGCTGCGGGCATCATAAATGAAGGAAGGGGTGCGGTTGATTTGCTGCGCACCCACCAGTATTGTACCGTTCCTTGAGGCTAAGGACCGCTGTAACTGCATGCGAATTCGGTAATCGCCACTGTGCTCCCCGGCCAAAAAGACCTGGCCTCCCAACTCGATCTCCCATTTCTTGTTTCGCGTTACATTTCGATATAAGAACTGGCCGATCGTATTGACGAACGAAAATTCGCCATTGCGCGTTTGTCCTTGCAACACTTGCAATTCGGCCCCTAGCTTAAAATATTGCTGAAGATTTTTTGCGTCCGGAAATTGATATATCGAAAAGCTATTCGACAGGGTTCGCCAATTATCCCGCAGCTCCAGCGAATCGAATTGGGCAGGACGGCCCGGATAAAATCTTTCGTAAAATTCGAAACGGGGCTGCTTGTCAAAGAAATTATAATCGGAACGGTCGTAACGCAGCTGATGTTCCAGTCGCAAGCGGGGAAAAAATAACGGCACTACCGTAGAATCGGTGACCAGGGAGTCCCTCTTCCCAAGATCATATTGCTGGCGCCACAAAAACTGTGTTTGTCGGTAGCGATTACCCGTGCTGATAGCGTTGCTGAAAAAATTAGCCGAGAATGTTGAGGTTCCTCCTAACCATACCGGAATATTGAATCGATCGTTATAGATAGGGTCGTCAAGAATATTGGTGGTATCGATGATGCCGCCGTTCTCTTCCGACTGGAGGCGGTTGCCCAACACATACATCCACACGTGATAGCGAAGATTATTTGACTGGTAGCGGCTGCTGAACAAATAATTATTATGATTGCTTCGCTGATGCTGAAAGATACCCGGAGAATTCACTAACCGATACTGAAACATAAAATTCCAGTTAGGCTTGATATTCTGGGTATGCAACAAACTGATCAGCTGCTCTACCCTGCTGCCGAGTTGATAATTGATCTCCGAATAAGGGCGGGTCGTTTGAAAAAAACGAACATCCTCTTCGCTCCACTTGTATAGATCGTACGCATGAAAGCCGGGGTCTAAGCCGATCTGACCGGGTGCACTAAACAGGAAGGAGCGGGAGGCGCTGCCCAGATTACCCAAATGAATGGTAGAAGCCTTTATAGGAAACCGCCTGGTAAAATCAGAAACGGAGGAGTCAAGCATAAAGGGACCCCATCGGTCGAGCAATCGATAAAAAATAGTAATGGAATCCTCATTTTTGTCACGACGCTTTAAACTATCGGTGCCCTCTGAGCGAAGCAAGTTTCCCATACCCTGACGTTTGCCACCGATACCCCCCATATTAACTGGCATACCCCCTCGGGTAGGCAACGGTTGTGCGCGAGGGTCTTGAGCGCTCACTTGCAAAACCGTCAGGCAAAGCAAGATGAGCAGGTATGGTCTTAGCAATAACAAAACGACAGGCAGTGTTTTGGCGGTGCCACAAATTTAACGGCTACAAACGAAAGGTAACGTTAAAACAAACTCGCTCGCAAGATAGTATCTCTCAGTAAGGCCTCGACGTTGGTCCACTTACGACCTACTTTTACCCGCCTCGAAACCAATCGTAACCCATGACTATAATCGGTATACCACCAAACATGTCCTTGATAAAAAGGCTGAATGGGTACTGCATCCGTCTTATGCCAACCGTAGATCCCTACCCGATTACCCATCACAGAATCACCCTTTGCATTTACAAAAACAATATCTTTTTTTATGCCGGCTATCAACCCCTTTCGTTGCTTTCGCTGCCCCTCTATGATCAAATGGTGATGCCACATTACTGGTGTGCTGTCTCGATGGGCAAAAAGTGGTACAGGGGCCAGCTTTACCTTGGCCTGCCGGTAAATAAGATCGATCAACCGCGGAGTAGGAGCAAAACAATCGAGCATCGACAACGCCTGAGCCGCCCCTTTTGCCGTTAGACTCACGCGGGCCCAGTCTTGATCGTTACCAACACTGAGGTAATCCGGAGACACAAAAAAAGTAACTTCTACTGGCTTAGGCTCGGAGGGTATGGTAACACGCACCGGAACCAACTTTCGCAGAAAAGAGGGAATGCTTGCCGCTTGTAGCTGTTGCAATATGAATGAATCGCGCGCTGCCCATCCCATGGCGAAGGCCTGCTGGTAAAATACCGCTCCCCCCGCAGACGGGTTGCTCTTGGGTAGCGGCAACAGGCGGGTCGGCCGGCAAGCCCCCAGACCTAGCAAACAACAACACAGCAGCAGGCGGATCATATCCGAAAATAGGGCCTTGTCATCAAATTTCACAACGAGCGATTTGCCTTATCTTTGCGAAAATTTTTCTCCAATGAATCTGCACGAATACCAGGCAAAGGAATTATTAAAAAAATATAATGTTCCGGTTCAAGAGGGCGTTGCTTGTGCCACTGTGGCCGATGCTAAAGCAGCGTATGAAAAGATCAAGAGCAGCTCCGGCAGCCCTTTTGCGGTGGTAAAAGCACAGATCCATGCCGGAGGCAGAGGAAAAGGCACCGTAAAAGAAACGGGGATCAATGGAGTAAAAGTAGGTAAGACAGAAGCAGACATAACCGGCTTTGCAGAGAAGATATTGGGGGGCACCCTTGTAACCCTGCAAACCGGACCTGCCGGTAAGATCGTAAACAAAGTATTGGTTGCGCAAGACATGTACTACGATGGTCCCTCTGAAAGACAAGAGTTCTACCTGTCTATACTTCTTGATAGAAGTAAAGGACAAAACGTGATCATGTACAGCACCGAAGGCGGCATGAATATCGAAGAGGTGGCCCACAACACCCCCGAAAAGATCTTCAAGGAGTGGGTGCATCCCGGAGGAGGGCTGCAAGGCTTTCAAGCCAGAAAGATCGCTTTTAATCTTGGCCTTAGTGGAGATGCGTTCAAGAACGCAGTTAAGTTCGTGACCAACCTTTACAACGCATATGTTGGGCTGGATTGCTCCATGCTCGAGATCAATCCGCTGTTTAAGGCAGCCGATGATAAGATCTTGGCCGTGGACTGCAAAATGAATTTGGATGACAATGCCCTCACCCGCCATCCCGACCTAGCCGCTTTGCGTGACGTGACCGAAGAGGATCCAACCGAAGTTGAAGCAGGAGAATACAATTTGAACTTTGTAAAGCTGGATGGGAATGTAGGCTGTATGGTCAATGGAGCAGGACTTGCCATGGCCACCATGGACATGATCAAGTTGAGTGGCGGAGAGCCCGCCAACTTTTTGGATGTGGGAGGAACAGCTAATGCACAAACCGTAGAAGCCGGATTCAAGATCATCTTAAAGGACCCGGCCGTAAAAGCCATCCTTATCAATATTTTTGGCGGTATCGTGCGTTGCGACCGCGTGGCGCAAGGAGTTATCGACGCATACAAGAATTTGGGTAACATCAATATCCCTATCATCGTGCGGCTACAAGGCACTAATGCTACCGAAGCCAAAAAACTGATCGATGAGAGTGGGCTTAAGGTGCAATCGGCCATATTGCTCAGTGAAGCGGCCGACCTGGTCAAAAAAGCAGTAGCCTAAAAGATCGCTTACCGATCTCATCTACGCGTCGTTCAACGATACACATTTCGCTGATGGTACAACCGTCTATTGCTTGAGGGCGGGGCGGTTATCCATTGCTTGTAGGCTCGCCCACCCAGGGTTCCACCTCGTAGATCGGAGAAAAAAGATATGTCGCCCCGCTATTGGCATCAACACATTTGTATCGCTTGCGCAGTTTTTCTCCTTTTATAAAAATTCGTCCATCAGCGATCTTGAAGCAATCTCCCTGCTGTAACTGTTCGACCAGACAACTTCCTGGCCGAGGTGCATCAAACTTTTTTAGTACCCGCATTAGCGACTCCTCGGCACAACTACTAGCCGCAGGATTCTTTAAAGATCGCCTTAGCTCTGTTTGCAATTCTAGCGGCAATTGTACCCCATCTAGCAGTTCGGTGAGCAATTGCCCATAACACAGCTTCCATTCCCTGCCATGAGCGGCCACCCGCGAACCAAACTTTTCGAAGGTGATCAGATGCGCCAACTCGTGCAGCAGGGTGATCAAAAAAGCATAAGGATTCAAATTTCCATTAACACTAATACGATGTGACTGGCCCGGTACGGGATGACGATAATCACCCAGCAACGTTTGCCTCTTTCTGGTGATGGTCAGATGTACTTTATGATACTCGATATAGTGTAGTACCAATCGCTCAGCACCCGCCGGTAAATAGCGAGAGAGATATCCGACCGGCACTTCTTTTCTAGGCATGGTCTGCAGTCTTAAGCAAGAGCAACAGAGCCCTTACCTCTGCCACCGTGTATAACACATACAACACAGCCGTTACGGCCAAAACCGGTACGCTCACCTCTTTTCGCATGTAAAGGATATAAAACAGCGCCGCTACTGCCAATACAAAAAATTTGATCATCATGCCACTCATGATAGCACGAATCGATACGTTTGGGTTAGGATCGGAGAAACTTTTATGCGTATATCTGAATAGGAAAAGGGTTAGCCCGTAAAGTAATAAATTCGAAATAGCCATCACCTTAAGCGCCGACCCGCCAACTAGGCTGTACTGACTGAGCACCAACAGAACCAATGATGCGACCAAACAGATTAGGGCAAAATACTTCTCGGCTTTCTTTGCGGTCATAACTATCATTTGGCAGAGCCTGTCTCCTTGAATAATTTATAGAATACAGCCCCCAGCACTATCAGTGGCAATAAGGCCGTCAGCAATGGAAAGCAATGCAGCCAGCGATCGGCCTTGAGACCTCCGAACACAGCCAGCGATAAATATACCAATAACTGCGTGGCAAGACCGGAATATCGCAAAACATCACGCTTCGATTGAGTCGAAGAGGGCTTAGAGCGAATGCTCATAATAGGAGCATTTTTCTACACAGAACCCCACGTAGCGGTAGCAGCCGTAGTAGCTTGCTCTGTACTGCCCATCTCTACGATGTTGGCTCCCATATGACACTGACCATTGAAGGTGGCAGTGGGCTCCACTTGCAGCTTACCTGCATAGAGGTTGCCAGAGACCATACACTCCCCACGCAGTTGTAACAACTCGCTGGCTCTGATATTGCCATTGACCTTACCGGTAATATCAGCTTGTCCCCCCGCTACGTCTCCCTCGACTACACCAGAGTTTCCTATGATAACTTTGGCGGAGGTCTTTACATTTCCAATAACGGTACCGTCGATTCTAAGATCTCCACTGCTGGAGATATCACCCTTAAGCACTGTGCCGGCACTAATGAGCGTGGCATTGCCTGCGGGCAAGGTTGCATTGGTTTGCATGTCTGTTTTTGGTTTGTTGTTAAACATATAGCGTTACATTAAATTAATCGTTACTAATTTCTGCCTCTGGTATGCGCAGTAGCGTGGTATCCAGTTCCGATGCACCTCTGCCGGCCAACGCTTGCTGTATCCCCAAAAGGTATTGGTATTGAATTGCGTCCTGCTTCTCTAACGAATCGATGCGGTACTGTAATCGCTTTAAGGCTGTCACTGATTGGTAATCGGTACCCGCACCGGGTATATAATACTTGAGGGGTGTAAAGATGATCAACGCAGTGGTAAGACCCACCAATACCACAAAGATCATACTCATGGTCACGTACACACTAAGACGAGAAAGACGAAAGGTTACCACCTCTTCGTAGGTGTCATCATTCATCACTACCAAGCGGTAACGATTTTGGAGTCTTTTTAACCCCGACCTTAGTTCTAATTTGGCCATAATTACTGTTCCGACTAAAGGTAAGGGCCAGCCAGCAAAAAAGTGGGGACCCCGATGAAAAAATACCCACAAAAAATAAAGGATTTCAGATACTAAAATATTTGAATTTCAGTTAATAAGAAACTAGATTGCAAGAGAATATGCAACCTCTAACCAGATGGAGACTCGCTGGGTCGGCCTGGCTGCTGCTGTTACTTCAAAGCCCTGCCCTATTGGGTCAGACCGGCTTTAAGATCAACATTCCCAAACCCAAAGAATATGAGGAGCGCGTATTGCGCTCCGAAAAAACCTCCGAGGGAAAGCTACGTGCGGTTCCCCGCTTTGTTCAAAATACGGTCACCCACTACAATTTTACCTACAATGCCTCACGAAAACTGAACGAGGTAATCGACAGGGCCAAGGCCGCTTACAAGGAAGATTACAGCAAGCTGATCTCTTTTTACAATTACTCACCAAGCGCGATACAGGCCGATTCGGTGCAACTGGATTCCGTAATACAAAAAGCCTCCTCGGGCATTGCCCTACACGACCTGCGCAACGATTGGGTCGATAATCTTTACCTGCTCTGGGGAGCCGCTTATTACTTTCAACAGAAATACGATTCGGCTTATCTCTTGTTTCAATTTATCAATTATTCGTTCGCCCCGCGCGAAAAGGATGGTTATTATAAGGTGATTGGCAGCGGACGCGATGGGAACAAATCTAACAGCATCGCGAGTGAAGAGAAAAAAAATCCGGTCAAACAATTCTTCAGTACCCCACCCAGTCGCAATGATGCCTTTATCTGGCAAATTCGCAACCACCTTGCCCAAGATGAATTTGCAGAGGCCTCCTCGCTTATCGATGTATTAAAAAAAGATTCTGTCTTTCCCAAGCGACTGCAACCAGCCTTAGAAGAAGTGATCGCACTCCAGTTCTATAAGTTGGAGAACTGGGACAGCGCAGCGGTCCATTTGTCACGAGCACTCCCCGAGGCCGCTACCACACAAGAGAGAGCCCGCTGGGAATACCTGATAGCACAACTTTACGAAAAAGCAGGCCGTAGCGAAGAGGCCCATCGCTATTATCAAAAAGTAATTCCGCACACCACCGACCTGGTGCTGGAGATCTATGCTCGTCTGGGGGCCATTCGAAATAACCGACAAACCCTAACGGCCAATGTCGACAAAAATGTAAATGAGCTCTTAAAGATGGCCTCGCAAGATAAATACGAGGCCTACCGGGATATCATCTATTACATGGCCGCTCAAATGGATCTAACCGGGGGAAATACAGCCCGCGCCATTCGATCGCTACTGAACAGCATCGAGGCCTCGAGCAATAGTCCGCAGCAACGCAGCAAGGCATTTTTACAACTTGCCGAGATTGCCTATGAAAATGGTCAATACAAAGAGGCTGCCCGCTTTTATGACAGCCTACAGGTAAAGGACAGCAGCTTGGTCGAATTCAGACAGATCGAGCAACGAAAAAAAGCACTTCAAAAACTAATACCTCATATCGATGTCTTGCAGCGACAAGATAGTCTCTGGCGAATAGCAGGACTACCCGAGGAAGAGCGAAAAGAATGGGCCCGAAAACTACTCAGGGAATTTAAAAAACAACAAGGTCTCGCTGAAGATCCCGCCCTTGGACCAAGAGGCGGCAATCCGTTACAACCGATCACAACCAACACTTTGTTCATGCCGGGTGAGGCTAAGGGTGAATGGTACTTTTATAACGCCACTAGTCGCAACCGTGGCCAAACCGAATTTAAGAACCGCTGGGGTAATAGACCCAACAGCGATAACTGGCGACGGCTGGCCGCATTACAAGCCATGATGAACAGTATTGCTGCAGGAACCGGACTTGACTCTGCTTCTACAGCCGGAAAATCAGGCGCTACCCCAACGGACCTTGAATCGATCTACAATCAGCTCCCCCTCTCACCAGAACAGCAGCGGCTGTCGCGTGATTCGATCAGTACGGCCCTTTATAATGCCGGCAAGATCTTGATTCAGGACATGGAAGACTGTTCACGCGGGGTGTCGTTACTGGAACGCTTGTTGAGCAGTGATACGACCTTTCGCCCCCGACAAGAGGTTTACATAAACCTTTTCAGGTGCTACCAAAAACAAGGAGACCTGCAAAGGGCCGATCAACTAAAAGGATTATTGGAAAGAGAGTTTCCCGAGGACCCGCTGACACTCTCCTTGCTGGGAAAAAATAATCTATCGAACACCTTTTCTAACGCAGCCGATAGCATCTATCAACGCATCTACTTGCTATTTACCGATGGAAATTACCCTGCGGCCCTGGCACAGAAAAAAATAGCTGATAGCGTGTACGGTGCCGGATATTGGACACCGCAACTTATATATATCGAGTCTATCTACTACATCCAGCAGCGAGAAGATTCCATCGCTGTCAAACTATTGAACCAGCTAAGCACGCAATTCCCTAATCATCCGTTAAAGATAAAGGCACTCGCACTCATAGAAGCGCTGAGTAATCGCATCGGACTGGAAGCTTCGTTAACGATACCCAGCCAGACCGCAGAAGCACCCGCTGTAACGGCATCCACCGTCCAATCTAGTTCTGCGTCAACGCCTACTTCCGGCGCTTCGACCTTTGTAAAGAACGACCAAGCCCCTCATCTCGCGGTGCTGGTGCTTACGGGTGTAGATCCGGCACTTGTCAACGAGACCAAGAATGCGCTGCTTCGATTTAATCGTGAAAATTTTATGGCTAATTCACTGGCCACAACAATTCTACCCTTTTCAGACGCTACCCGATTCGTACAAGTTGCGACCTTTACCGATGCCACATTGGCCAACGTATACAAAGAGCGAGCACAATCAAGGACACGAAACGACATTGCCCCATGGTTGGAGGTCTCACAATTTTTCTGGATGATCATATCTGTAGACAACCTGGAGCGGCTTAACCAACAAAAAGATTTAGGGTCGTATAAAGATTTTCTAAACAGAAACAGCCCCTAACTTAGCAGCATGAAACCCTCTGTTCGAGCTTTTTGGCGGTTGTTTGCCGGAGGAATGATCGCACTCTTTTTACTGATCTTACTGGCCAACTTTGGCCTTTTTGGTAAGATGCCTTCGCTGCAAGAACTCGAAAATCCCTCCATTCTTCAAGCATCCGAAGTTTATGCACAGGATGGAACCCTAATGGGTAAATACTATACTGAAAGGGGCAATCGTAGTAATGTAAAATACCGCGACCTGTCGCGCTATGCCATAGATGCGCTGATCGCGACAGAGGATGAGCGGTTTTACAATCACAGCGGAATCGATTTTAAATCTACCCTGCGAGCCGTAGTTACCCTCGGATCGGAAGGTGGCGGAAGCACCATCACACAACAACTAGCCAAAGCACTGCTGGCGCAGGGAAGTCGCAACAAAGCCTGGCGGGTGGTGGAGAAACTCAAAGAATGGATCATCGCTGTCAAGCTCGAACGAAATTTTACCAAAGAAGAGATCATTACCCTTTACTTGAATGTGGTTCCCTTTGGAAACAACATTTATGGTATTCGCAACGCCAGCAGAACCTTTTTTCAAAAAGAACCCGATCGACTTCAAATAGAAGAAGCCGCCTTACTCGTCGGCATGCTAAAAGGCAACACCCTGTATAACCCGGTGCGCAACCCAAAGGCTGCCCTTGATCGTCGTAATGTGGTCATCGGACAAATGGAGGTAAACAACAAGATCAGTACCGAAGAGGCGCTTGCCTTGAAAGCGCAGCCCATACAGCTCAACTATAGAAAGATGGATGAGAACACGGGGTATGCGCCTTATTTCAGGGAGATCTTAAAAGAGGAGATCAAAGAGGCTCTCAAAGACCTGACACGTCCTGATGGGGAACCCTACAGTATTTACAATGATGGTCTCAAGATCTACACCACCATCAATGTGCAAATGCAACAGTATGCCGAGGAGGCCATGGCCCAACATATGGCCATGCTGCAAAAAAATGTAAATAATCGCGCCTCGGTCAAAAGTGGCAAGATCTGGCAAGGCAAAGAAAGTATCCTCGAAAGAGCCATGAAGGATTCCGATCGTTGGCGTAACCTCGAAGAAGAAGGCCTTAGCGAAGAGGAGATAAGAGCCAGTTTCAACGAAAAAACAACCATGCGCATCTTTGCCTGGAATGCGAAAAGAGAGAAGGATACGGTGATGACACCGCTCGACTCCATCAAATATCACCGCCAGATGGAGCAAGCTTCCTTTATGGCCATGGATCCCGTGACCGGAGAGATCAGGGCCTGGGTGGGGGGTATTAATTTTAAGACCTTCAAGTATGACCACGTCAACATCAAAACAAAACGACAAGTAGGCTCCACCATTAAACCATTACTATATACGCAGGCGGTGGAGGAGAGAGGCTTTACTCCGGAGACCCCACTACCTAACGAAGCGCAGTATTTTCCCGGCAGCGGATGGGTGCCTGCCAGCAAAGAATGCAAGGGCGGAGCCGGATCGATGTTATCGGCCTTGGCATTTTCAAAGAATTGTGCAACCGCCTACATCATGAAACAAGTAGGCCCGCAACAATTCTCAGAGTTCATGGCCCGATTGAATATCCCAACCCCCATTGACCCCTACCCCTCCGTGGCACTGGGCACCTGCGATCTGTCGCTGTACGAAATGCTTTGGGGTTATACCATATTTGCCGGAAGAGGATTTTCAACGAAACCTTTTGCCATTAGCCGGATCGAGGACCGTAATGGAAATGTAATTAAGCGATTCGACTTTAGTGTCAACCGAAAAGAGGTAATCAGTGAAGCCACTGCCTACACTATGGCCCGTATGATGCAGGGAGCCGTTGATATTGGTACTGCCGCGGGCATGCGTGGGCGCGTGGGAGCCGCCGAAATGGGCGGAAAGACCGGAACCACCAATGAAAATGCGGATGCTTGGTTCATTGGCTTTACCCCTCAAATGCTGGTGGGCTCTTGGGTAGGTTTCGATGACCAGTTCATTCGCAACGAAGGAGAAGGATCCCGTATGGCACGGCCTATATGTGAGTTCTTTCTTGGCAAAGTCTTATCCGATGCCAAGTCGGGTATTGATAAAGAAGCCCGATTTGTAGTACCCGCCGAAATGGGTCAGTACATTAACAGTGCCGACATCTTGCTCAATGCTGAGGAGAATAGTCCGGGTGCACAAGGACAAGATATGGGAGTAGGCAGCGAGGAAGATTATAATTTGCAGCCCTCCGAGTACATTGGCCCGGAGTCTACCCCACTTACGGAAGAAGATAAAAAACCGGTCGCTCCGCCTAGAAAAGATACCATTACTAAAAGCAGTCCGGCCACTACTCCTAAAGGCACTCCGATTGGTGCACCCAAAGAGGAACCCGCCAAGAAAAAAGGTCTCTTTAATCGAATTCGAAATAATAACTGATGATACCCTCCCCTTATAGCGTAAGGGAGGCCGGTCTGCATGACATTGAACTGATCCGCACCTTATGTGCCGAGATTTGGCCAGCCACCTATGGTCACCTACTCGATAAGGGACAGCTAGACTACATGATGGAATGGATGTACAGCCCGGCCTCTTTACAAAAACAAATAGAAGAAGGTTGTCGATTTTTACTGTTACACCATAAGGATAAGCCCGTAGGATATGCTTCTTATCAAGAAGTGCGAGAGCATCATTATAAGCTCCATAAACTTTACTTATTGCCTGCTATACAGGGTAAAGGCGCGGGTCGCTTCTTTTTATCGCATATACATGCACAGATCAAAGAAGAAAAGGGACAATCGATTGAATTACAAGTAAACAGACAGAACAAAGCCCGCTACTTCTATGAGTCCATGGGCTATGAAATAAAAGAGGAGGCCGATATTGCGGTAGGCAATGGATACTATATGAATGATTATATAATGGCCATAGAACTTTTATAATGACCTCACAATTGGTTTATTAATCAAATATGATATAGCTTTGCGGCCAATCACTTTAAAAAAGTACCATGTCTACCCTAACTCAATCCATTGATTTTAGTTTACCCTACAAAGTAGCCGATATCTCGTTGGCCGAATGGGGTCGTAAAGAAATACGTTTGGCCGAAGCAGAGATGCCAGGTCTAATGGCCCTTCGTGCCGAATACGGAGCGTCACAACCGCTAAAAGGCGCACGCGTGGCCGGCTGTCTGCACATGACCATTCAAACCGCCGTGCTGATCGAAACACTCGTAGCACTGGGCGCCGAAGTAAAATGGAGCTCTTGCAACATCTTCTCTACCCAAGACCATGCCGCTGCTGCCATTGCCGCTGCCGGTATTGGTGTGTTTGCCTGGAAAGGTCAAACCATAGAAGAGGCCGACTGGTGTATAGAGCAGACTTTGTTCTTTGGCAGCAAAGAAAAGCCACTCAACATGATCCTCGATGACGGAGGAGACCTGACCAATATGGTACTCGATAAGTTTCCTGAGCTGGCCCAGCATGTAAAAGGAATTTCCGAGGAGACCACCACGGGCGTACATCGCTTGTACGAGCGCGTAGCGAAAGGAACGCTTCCTATGCCAGCCATTAACGTCAACGATTCGGTAACCAAATCTAAATTCGATAATAAATACGGCTGTAAAGAATCGTTGGTCGATGCCATTCGCCGTGCTACCGACGTCATGCTGGCCGGAAAGATCGCCGTGGTAGGTGGATATGGTGATGTGGGTAAGGGCTCTGCCGCTTCGCTGGCCGGCGCCGGTTGCCGCGTGATCGTAACGGAGATCGATCCCATATGTGCGTTGCAAGCCGCCATGGACGGATTCGAAGTAAAGAAGATGATAGATGCGGTAAAAGAAGCTGACATCGTTGTAACCGCTTCGGGTTGCCGCGATCTGATCACCGGCGCGCATTTTAAATTGATGAAAGACAAAGCCATTGTTTGTAACATCGGGCATTTCGATATCGAGATCGATATTGCCTGGCTCAATACCAACTATGGTCATACCAAAGACACCATCAAACCCCAAGTGGACATTTACAATGTAGATGGAAAGGATATCATCATTCTGGCAGAGGGTCGTCTGGTCAACCTGGGTTGTGCCACCGGCCACCCCTCTTTTGTAATGAGTAACTCCTTTACGAACCAGACCCTGGCACAGATCGAGTTATGGAATAATCATAAGAACTACGACAACAATGTGTATGTGTTGCCTAAGCACCTCGATGAGAAAGTAGCCCGACTTCACCTGGCCAAGATCGGTGTTGAACTCGATGAATTGACGGCTCCTCAGTCCGAATATCTGGGCATTAGTAAAGAAGGGCCCTTTAAACCCGAGCATTACCGCTACTAATAAACAACCAAAACCAATTAGCAAAGCCCCTCCGACCGGAGGGGCTTTTTTATGTTACTTGTTACTGGCCACCTGCAGGCGCATAGCGTTGATCCAACAACTTGCCATTTTGTATTCAGATCGGGTCACTGCTGCTGCAAAAGCTTAGGCGCTTCATCGGTAAAACAGCGAAGGGCCGTACGAAGCTTCTCTTGCTGCAGCGCACTTAACGTGACGGGGATGGTCTTTCCATTTCGATCCGTAAAGACCATATGGGTAATGGCCATTGTTGCCATTTTCTTTAACTGGTAATTGACGGTAGGACCATTGCGAAATATAAAATGAAACAACCCTTCACAATTCATCGTACCACCGTTGCGCAGACTAAGCTTTTGCTTTCCGCCCTCAAAATAGACCAGGGCAGTACAGTCATCGTCAAAGCAACGATCGGTCTTGAACGTGATCATAATATCGATCTCCTTGCTATCGGCATCGGCAACCAGCGAACCGCCGGTCAATTCAATAAATCCGGTAGATAACCGGGTTTGCCGGGTATAGGGATCGGTCTCCTTTATGAGCTGACACTCCTGCGAAAAAAGCAGGGAGGATACCTGCAGTAACCCTACTACCAATAAAAATGAAGGTCGCATATTACTTTAGCGTGTTATAGTCTCACGGCGGTTCCCGTGGCAATCACCATCAGCATGCTGCCGCTGGCACCAACGGTCTCAAAATCGAGATCGACCCCGATGATGGCATCGGCCCCCAATGCACGAGCCCTGTCTTGCAATTCGCGAAGCGCATCGTTCTTGGCCTCTTCAATGACTCCCTCGTAGGTTTTGCTGCGACCACCGACCAGATCGCGCAGTCCGGCAAAAATATCCTTGAACATGTTGGCGCCAATAATACATTGGGCATTGACCAGACCCAGGTATTCCTGTACGGGTCTTCCTTCGATGGCATTGGTGGTTGTAACGATCATGGGTACGATTTTTTTAGTTTATCAAAAATATGATGAAGCGCTGGATGAGAGACAGGTTGTTGACCGGCGGCCGCTTTTTTGATATAAGCGGCTCGTACATCGGTATCGGGATGGCTACTGATGATCTCGGGGATCACCCGGCCGGACTCTTCCTCTTTAAGGTGCCCGAAGAGATCGGCAAAGCCCCTGGCATCGATACGACGGTCTAGCAATAGCTGCAATCCGCTCATATCGGCCTCTTTCTCTAACTCTCGAGAATAGCTCAGGGAGCGTATCTCGTTGGCATGACCGGCCGCCACCGATACCAGCGATCCCATGTTACCAAATAATAATCCCACAAAGAACTGCGAACCCAGACTCCGGCAAATCGAACGGGTGGCATGCCTATTCTCTACGTGAACAAACTCATGACTCAGTAAAGCGGCCAACTCGGGATAGCTTTTCATTTTCTTTAGCAGTCCGCTGTAGACAACGATCTGCCCGCCAGGAAGCGCAAAAGCATTGACCGTTTTATCGTCGACAAGTGTTATTCTGATCGAATAAGGTGTTACAATGTGCAAGGAGTCAAAAAAGGCATTCAGCAGCTCGCTGCCGCTACTATCGTCCTCTTCTTGTAAGGCGGCATAGACCGCGTTGCCCAACATCACTTCGCTGCTGCGAGGTATTACCGATGCCACTTGTTCGGCCGTAAAGGGAAGTACGAAGAAATAGCCCAGCAACAAACCGCCGATCAATGCAAAAACCAATAAGGCATTCCGGTATAGTGCAAATAGCTTCTTCATGCAGTTATAGAGACCTAAAGATAGACAGAGAGGCAACTTTTCGAAGCTATTTTTGTAATAGTTTAACGTATGGTTCAAGCCTATAACTTTCTGGCATCGTGGCAACTGTTTCCTGAAAAGGGAACGTACGAGAAAAAACAACGCCCCAAAAGCGGTATTTATCGTGTTGAGGCCTCCGAAAACAAAAAAGAGCTGCGTATTTTTCAAAATTGGGTGAGTATCGAGAACCAAGCCTTTTCTGCCGGCTATACCTTATTGGCCGATGGGCAGCTGCAGGCTTATAACGAAGAAGGAGAGGCTGATGGGGCCAGGGCCGAGGTGATCGACGGGATCACCTTCGAAATATGCTTTTACAAAAAAAATGAGCAGCTCCACCGCATTGTTCACGAGATAATGCCCAACGGCTATTTACGAATTACCCAAGAGGGTCTCGATGAAAATGGCAAGGATTATCGTGATGTGGAGTTCTATCATAAACAAATGAGCGTGCTCCCCTATGCAGCCTCCGTATCGGGTGCCGTGATCAAACCCACCGAAGAAGGGGTCATCAAACACAAGGCGCTGGTAGCTATGGAGGAGCAGACCAACATGCAGCTCGACCAGATCCGTAAACAAATAGAACTGCTCGCCTTACAGGCCCAAGAGATTCAACAACGAAAAGATCTCTCTCTCAAGATCTATGAGGCTAAACTATCGTTTACACCCAACATCGGACAACACTACTACCTCTACGAAAAAAAAGATGGCCAGCACCTACTTTCGTTGGTAGCTCCCAAAGAATGGGGCGCTTCACTGCCATTCAAACGATTCGTGGCCGCCGTACAGTTATTGGCCGATCATACCTGGAAAGAATGCTAGGAGCGTATCTTTGCCCCGCTACATTGCCATTATGCTGATTTAATTTTTCTATGACCAAGCTCTCGGTAAACATCAACAAATTCGCCACGCTGCGCAATGCGAGGGGTGGCAACAATCCTAATGTGCTGCAGGTAGCCATCGATGTACAGCAAATGGGTGCCGATGGTATTACCGTGCACCCCCGACCCGACGAAAGACATATTCGTTACAGCGATGTGACCGAGATCAAGAAGATCATCAGCACCGAACTAAATATAGAGGGAAATTGCCGCGAGCAAAAATTCATGGACTTGGTACTAGCCACCCGCCCCGACCAGGTAACCCTTGTACCCGACGAACAGGGACAACTAACCAGCGATCATGGATGGGATACTATTAAGCATCGAGATTATCTTACGGAAACCATCGCCATCTTTAGATCGGCCGGTATACGAGTAAGCATCTTTGTAGATCCTGTGCCCGAATTGATAAAGGCCGCAGCCAACACCGGCACCGACCGCGTTGAGTTGTACACCGAGCACTATGCCAAACAGTACAGTTTGAACAAAGGGGGTGAAGCCATCGAAGCCTATATCGCGGCAGCGGCAATGGCTCGTGATTGTTCGCTGGGCGTAAACGCCGGTCACGATCTGGACCTTCACAACCTGCACTTTTTTTGTAAGTCCATACCCTGGCTGCAAGAGGTGAGCATTGGCCATGCCCTGATTTGCGATGCCCTATACCTCGGCTTATCCAACACCATTCAGCTCTACAAAAGGCAGCTGCTTGTTGTTTAAAGTAACCTAATCACCTCCTTTCCCTGATCGGGCGAAAACCACCGAAATAGAGGATCTTTTGTAAACCAGGTCATCTGACGTTTGGCATATTGGCGGGTATTTTGTTTGATGAGCGCGATGGCCTCTTGAAGAGAAATCTCTTTTTGTAAATATTGAAATAACTCTTTATAACCAACTGTATTTAATGCGTTTAAATCTTTTTTATTTATTAGCAACTCCACCTCATTGAGCAACCCCTCTTCCATCATCTTATCTACCCGCTGCTCAATTCGCTGGTTTAGTTCGGGGCGGGGCAACTGCAGGCCGATGGCCAATAATTCGTAAGGCTGCTGCTTAACCTGGCCCTGTTGAAAAGACAAAATACTCTTTTGCGTAAAACGCATCACCTCGAGCGCCCGCATCATCCGCTGGGGATTGTGCATTTCGCCGGCGGCGGCATAATGCGGATCCTCGCTGGCCAGCGTGGCATGCAACCACGCCATGCCTTCTTGCTCATAGTGGACAATGATACCACTACGAATGGAGGGGTCTATGTCGGGAATCGCGTCTAACCCCTCCCAAAATGCCTTCCAGTAAAGACCAGTTCCGCCCACCATCACCACCTGTCCGTACCTGGCGGTTAATTCAGCCACTTTTTGGGTAGCGTACTGTTCGTAATAGGCGGCACTGACCGATGACGCAATACTATGATCGGCGATAAAATAATGAGGCACCTGCTCCAGTTGATCCGCAGATGGCCTGGCCACACCTATAGAGAGTTCGCTATAACATTGCCGGCTATCAAAAGAAAGAATGGGTACTTGCAAATGAGAGGCCACCGCAATGGCCAGGCTGGTTTTTCCCACGGCGGTCGGGCCTGCAATAGCAATAATTCTATGGGGCTGTTGATTCACGTGGGCTCTTATGCTTCGCCTGTTTTGATCTTTATATGCCACCAGGACCTTTTATTCCGGCTCATCCTCCGCTGTGGCAGTCTCGTCAAAACCAATATCCTCCCCTTCTTCGTCCTTTTCTCCAAAACCCTCTTCACTCCCGGAGAGATCATACTTTTCTTCTATATCGGCGAATTTTTCGCCCAACAGCGCCTTCGTACCATATTGACTGGGCGCCAACCCCTCTGTACGAGTAATGACCGGATAAGAGAGCGAAGGATCTTCTTCTTTGATCACCTGGATCAACTCCAGCAAAAAATTCCAGTTCTTTTCAAAGTCGTAAACATAAATAAATCGCTGGTTGGGCCCCTTGATCTCAGAACCGATCGTGGTCTCATCCATCAATAAAGGAGGTGCCTGATACGCCTTTTCATAGACTGCCAAGCTGATCTCACGACCACGTTGCCACTTGTCGTTACTACGAAAGAACGTGGCCTGGTGCTTGCTATCGAATTCATAGGCCTTCAGGATCGTATCGTGCAACTGCTTAAAATGCTGCGAGGGTCGGATGGCCACATCGCGGTACACCGTTTCGTCCTCTTCGAAGTAAGCCCTGAATTTTAGTATCGGCATAGCTTACAAAGCTACAATAATATCAATAGAAAGCATGGCTCAGTGGCTGGTGCCTTGCAGTGGCCGTAAACCGAGCTCGGCTGCTTTTTTGATCATAAACTCATACGCCGCTTCGTACGAATTTGGGATCTCCCCGTCGAGCATGGCATCCTTGATGGCATCTTTGATGATACCGACCGGTTTGGAGGGAGACAATCCAAAGACCTCCATGATCAACTCCCCTGTTATCGGAGGCTGCCAATTGCGAACATGATCCTTTTCTTCGACTTCGCGGCAGCGCTGGCGTACCCAGCAAAAATTATCCAGAAAACGTTTTACCTTCTGCTTGTTCTTGGATGTGATATCAGCCTCGCACAGCATCATCAACGACTCAAAGTCGTCTCCGGCATCAAACAGCAATCTTCTTACCGCCGAATCGGTGATATTCTCTTTGGTAAGGCTGATAGGACGCAAATGCAATTCGACCAACTTTCGCACGAATTTCATTTTTTCGTTCAACGGAAGCTTTAGTGCCGTAAAGATCTTGGGCACCATGCGCCCCCCTACTACTTCGTGTCCATGGAAGGTCCAGCCGTGCCCCTCTTCGAATCGCTTGGTAGCCGGCTTGGCAATATCGTGCAACAAGGCCGCCCAGCGCAGCCAACGATCGTTGCTACCATTGGCCACATTGTCGAGCACCTGCAGCGTATGGTAAAAATTATCCTTGTGCCCCTGCCCGTCTTTGTACTCAGCACCGACCAGGGCCACCAATTGAGGAAAGATCAACTGCAGCAGCCCGCTCTTATAGAGAAGATCAAAACCCACTGAAGGTGTCTTAGCATCAATGATCTTATTGAGCTCTTCGGTAATGCGTTCTTGCGATATGATACGAATGCGCGCCGCATTGTCTACGATCCCCTGCCAAGTACCGGGCTCGATACTAAACCCAAGTTGGGTGGCAAAGCGAATAGCGCGCATCATCCGTAGCGGATCATCGCTGAATGTGGTATCGGGAGAAAGCGGTGTACGTATGATGCCTTTATCGAGATCGCCAATACCGCCGAAAGGATCTATCAGCTTGCCGAAGTTCTCCTTTTGTAAACTGACGGCTAGTGCATTTATGGTAAAATCGCGTCGTAACTGATCGTCACTGAGCGTACCGGGTTCTACGCTAGGCTTGCGAGAAGTAGGTTGATAACTCTCCTTGCGGGCACCTACAAACTCCAGATCATAGGGAGGCAGATCGGACACACCCGAACGTAGCAACAAATGAGCCGTTCCAAACGTCTTAAAATAATCTACATGAGGAGCAGGTCTAAAACGTGCAGCTACGGCAGCCGCCAGTTCAAGTGCATCACCCACACAAACAAAATCGATATCGGTAGTGGGGCGACCCAATAACTTATCGCGCACAAATCCACCGACCAGATAGGTCTCGCGATCGAGTGCTCCAGCGGCGTTGGCCACTTCTTGCAGCAAGGCCAGTTCTTGTTGTGTACAATTGATATCCACCGGGGCAAAGTTACTGTATAGCCCGCAAGTAGGTCAGAGATAGCTAAGATTGGTCTTAGGACTTAATTGCAGCAGCGTCTCGTACATAAGACGGATGGTATTTTCAATATCATCACGGTGCAACATCTCTACCGTAGTGTGCATATAGCGAAGCGGAATCGAGATGAGAACCGATGGACAACCATCGTTGGAGTAAGCAAAGGAATCGGTATCGGTTCCGGTGCTGCGACTAAGAGCTCTCCATTGCACAGGGATCTTCTTTTGTTCGGCCACCTTCTCTACCAATGCCAGCAGTTTATTATGCACCGCCGGGGCATACGAAAGCGATGGTCCTTTGCCTGTTGCCACATCCCCCTCAATATTCTTATTGATAAGCGGCGTGGTCGTATCGTGCGTTACGTCGGTCACTACTGCGATATTAGGCTTGATGCGCCGGGCGATCATCTCTGCCCCTCGCAACCCGATCTCTTCTTGAACGGCATTGACCACATAGAGACCGTAGGGTAGTTTCTTTTTGTTCTGCTTGAGAAGTCTGGCCACCTCGGCGATCATGAAGCCGCCAATACGATTATCGAAAGCGCGACCGATATAATTGCCATTGGCCAACTCGTCGAAGCCATCCTGATAGGTAACCACCGCTCCAATATGAATACCCAGTTGCTGAACCTCTTTCTTGGAGCGGGCGCCGCAATCGAGCCATAAGTTATCGGTGCGAGGGGTGGGTTCTTTTTGCTCGGGCGCACCCAGACGAGTATGAATGGCAGGCCATCCGAATACCGCTTTTACAGGTCCTTTTTTTCCATGAATGATGACCCGCGATGCAGGGGCCGTTTGATGATCGACCCCTCCGTTTCTTTTTAGATAGAGTAAGCCGTCGGCCGTAATGTAATTGACAAACCAACTGATCTCATCGGCATGAGCCTCTATGACCACCTTAAAAGGATGCGTAGGATTGATCACTCCCACTGCCGTTCCGTACGGATCCACGAAATGGGTATCCACATAGGGCTTGAGGTACTCCAGCCACAGCTTTTGCCCCCAAGTCTCGAAACCGACGGGTGAGGCGTTATTGATATAGTTTCTAAAGAAGTGAAAAGAATCGCTGGTTAAAATAGATCGGGCAGCGGTCTTTGCGGTACTCTTGGCCATAGGTAAAATTATTAGCAGTCAAAAATCAGGGACGTCGAAGGCGAATACGGGCCGATTCGCTGTAGTTGCTTCGCTTGCGTGTCTTATCTATCAGTACCAACCCAAAGCTGGCCGTAGTATCGCGTAGCACACCGGGCAATGTTACCAGATCGGGTTGATTATAGGTATTGTACTCGAACTCCAATTGAATATCGGCCTTCCGTAAAGAACCGGGTAACCCCAGTCTGGAAATGGGATAGCGCTGTAACGTATCTGTGCGTGTGCTTCCGATGGCGTTAAACCATTTGTAGACAATGTAAATAGAGTCGAGGTCTCCCTCTTGATCGGTATAGCTGGCCAACAATTTGATAACATTACCACTTAGCACCACCGAGGGCTGAATCGAATTGACCTGCACCTGTGGTTCGCTGGTAAACTTATCTTTGTTGCAGGCAATCGCCAGCGACATTGCCAACACCAGAAAAAAGTAATTGCTTCTCATACGATACACTCAAAAATACAGCATTTGCAACGACTAACCGAGATAAGGGCGCAATGGAATGTTAAGATATTTGAACAAACCCCGGAGCATTTTGAGCAGCTGGCACTAGACGCATTCTGGTATCAATATCACCAAAACCCCATCTATCGTGCCTTTGTGGAAGCCCTGGGGGTAGACCCCGCCAGTGTAAGTACCCTCGATAAGATCCCCTTTTTACCGATCGGCTTTTTTAAGACAGCACAGGTCGTTGCCACACCGGTTCATGCAGTTAACCCCACCTCGGAGTTGCAAGTGCACGGCGCCATTGCCCCGCTAACCCACGAATCAAGCGCAGATGGCTTAGCGCAGACGCCACTTCTTTTCGAAAGCAGTGGTACCACCGGAAGCATACCCTCCGTTCACCAGGTGGCGGATGCTTTGCTCTATATAAAAAGCTTTAGGCGAGGCTTTGTCCGGCAGTTTGGCTCGCCCACCGACTGGTGTATTTTAGCGTTACTCCCCTCCTACTTGGAAAGAAATAGTTCTTCGCTGGTCTACATGACCAAGCATCTGATCGAGGAAAGCAAACATCCACATAGCGGTTTTTATTTACACGATCTGCAAAAACTACATAGCACCCTGTTACAACTAGAGGAACAAAAACAACCGACCCTGCTACTAGGCGTAAGCTTTGCGCTGCTAGACCTGGCTCATGCGTTTCCTCTAGCGCTGAACAGCACCAAGCTAATTGAGACCGGTGGCATGAAAGGCCGCGGCCCCGAACTAACACGCGAAGAATTGCATGAAATACTAAAAAAAGCCTTTGGTTTATCGACGATAGGATCGGAATATGGCATGACCGAATTACTATCGCAGGGATGGTCCAAGGCAGCCGGATTATTTGAATCTCCCCCCTGGATGCGAGTGATCGTGCGAGAAGAAAATGACCCCCTTGCGATACATAACGAAGGAACAGGTGCACTCAACATTATCGACCTGGCCAATATCGATTCATGCTGCTTTATAGCTACGGAAGACCATGGGCGTGTTTTTGCCAATGGAACTTTTGAGGTAAGAGGGCGGCTAGACCAGGCCGAGCTCAGAGGATGCAGCCTGCTGACCGTATAAAATGCAGTAAAAAAGTATTGCACCCATACCCCCTTTTTTCTTAGCTTTGCCGCCCCGCCCAGGTGGCGAAATTGGTAGACGCACCGTCTTCAGGTGGCGGCGCCGCGAGGTGTGCTGGTTCGAATCCAGTCCTGGGCACAAAGCCCCCAACACGAAGTGTTGAGGGCTTTTTTAGTTGGATGCGTGCAAAGCTTGCTTTCAAAAGCGAACAAGGGAAAACGACCGCCCACGCCGAAGGCGTGGGAAAGGCTTTGGGTAAGACCAGCTTATTGTGATGTGTGAGCGTAGCGAACACCATCCAGCCTTGTTCGGCTTGCCCGGCTTTAGCAGCAGGTAAAAAACAAATTGCCTGATAAGAATCCAAAATGATTCGCGCGGTTCTGTATTTTCCCGAACACATTGATGAAAAAATCTTTCCTACAAAGAAGTGCCGCATTTGCGGCAAATGGGTCCTTTTTAAAGTACTAATCTCGACAAGGCAGATATATTAAGCAGTTTGAAAAATTATTTAATTTCAACCTATGACATTGTCGCAACTGCTCGATTACGCGCTGGCAAAGCCTGATGTTGAGGAGTCGCTTCCGTTTGGCCCAGATGTTCTAGTGCTGAAGTCAAATGGTAAAATGTTCTTGTTGATCCCATTGGACACCGACCCATTGCGATTTAATGCCAAATGCGATCCCGACCGAGCAGTGCAGTTGAGAGAAGAATATACAGGTATACTGCCTGGCTATCATATGAATAAAAAGTATTGGAATACCGTACTTCTCGATGGCTCGGTACCCGGAGTGCTGGTTCGGCAATTGATCGATCATTCTTACGAGTTGATATGGGCCGCTTCCAAAAAGTCCAAACCAAAGTCAAAATTTAAGACTAGAAAATGAACCGAGTACATCGCATCCCACTGTCTATCTCCAATGCCTATTTGATCAAAGGAGCGGTGAATATCTTGATTGATACGGGTAGTCCTGGCGAAGGGAGGAAGATCATAAAAGCCCTCGGTCGGCAGGGACTACAGTTGTCCGATCTCTCACTCATTATGCATACACATGGTCACTCCGATCACTATGGAAGTACCCATGAGCTGGTTAAGCTGCATCCTATTCCAACGATGTTACACTCCGGTGATCTTCCCATGGCGCTATCAGGCAGCAATGGTCCGATCGCTACGACCACCTTGTTTTCTAGG
>CANGTM010000007.1 GCA_947456825.1 Chitinophagaceae bacterium | reverse complement strand
CAAGATCTTGAAAGACGCTGCCGCTCCGTCTCCGTAAGCGCGTGACAGATCTCCATATTTCGGAAAGCGAAGCTTGGCACTCCAGTTCTCCACACCTAGTAATAGCAGGCGTTGCCCGTCCTTTTCTATCAAGGCCTGCTCGTTGAGCAAAAGCCGCCACCCCATTTGACGCTGGATATCCTTGAGCAGGGCCAGATTGGCTTGTTTGTCTTCGGCGTTGTCCCAACGAACATAATCGGCATAGTCGTGATTGCCCAGCACCGAGTAGACACCGAGCGGGGCCCGAAGACGTGCGAATACATCGATGTAAGGATTCATCTCGGTGGCCAGATTATTGACCAAGTCTCCGGTAAATAAGATCAGATCCGGCGATTGTGCCATTATCTTTTCCACTCCCCGCTCAACGGCCGTACGATCCGTAAAACTTCCGGAATGGATATCGGATATATGCACAATGCGCAACCCATTGAAAGCAGCCGGCAGGTTAGCGAATTGGAGTCTAAGGTTCTTTACCTGGTAACGGTAGCGATTACCCATCCCGTAGGCCAACGCTCCAAAGAGACCCGAACCAGCCAACATGCCGGCCCAGCTTAAAAAAGCGGAACGAGAGATAAAATCGGCTTGATCTCCTTTAGCAGCTGAAGATTTGCTGCTGGCCATCTTTGTTACGCTCCACTGCAACGCCCGTCGAATATCATCGGTCAGAAAAAATAGGGCGGCCAACAATTTGGCCAAAAAAAGTCCGGCAATCAGGGCGAACAGAATGGAGCGAGCCACCTGGCTGGCATTCTTTGAAAAAAGAGTGGGTAAAAAAAGTAATAGCACCAGCGAAAGGACCGAAATAAACCAGTAGGAACCATGCCATAGGATTCTGGCCCGTGAGCTAGACCCGGTGGTCAGGTGACGCAATACCTGAAAAACGTATAGGTCAAGTAAGAAAACAAATCCAATAAAGAACCACCAAAAGGGAGCATTACGCATGGGTCGGTAAAATTAATGGGCAAAACTTAATTTTGTCGTCTTCGGCCAATCAGGCATCTTTACCACTAACATTTTCAACGCAAGGAAGTTCAACTTACTATGGGAAGAATCATCGGGGTAGCCAACCAAAAAGGAGGGGTCGGAAAAACCACTACCGCCATCAATTTGGCGGCCAGTTTCGCAGTGCTGGAATACAAGACGCTATTGGTGGATGCTGATCCGCAGGCCAATAGTACCACTGGAGTGGGCTTCGACCTTCACAACGTTACCCAAAGTTTATACGACTGCATGGTCAACCAGGCCAAGGCCAAAGATGTGATCTTGAAGACAGAGATCCCCAACCTCGACTTGATCCCCTCTCATATCGATCTGGTAGGAGCCGAAATTGAAATGATCAATTATCCCAACCGCGAGACCGTACTCAAAAATTTGATCGAAGTGGTAAAAGAAGAGTACGATTTTATAATCATCGATTGTTCACCATCGCTGGGGCTCATCACCGTTAATGCGCTCACCGCTGCCGATTCGGTCGTAATTCCCGTACAAGCCGAATTTTTTGCCCTCGAGGGCCTGGGCAAGTTGCTCAACACCATCAAGATCGTGCAAAGTCGACTTAACATGCAACTGGTGATAGAGGGGATACTCATGACCATGTACGATGGAAGATTGCGGCTTTGTAACCAAGTCGTGAGTGAAGTAAGAAGACATTTTGAGGATATGGTCTTTACCACCATCGTACACCGTAATGCCCGACTCGCCGAAGCACCCAGCACCGGTAAGCCCGTGATCCTCTATGATGCCAACAGTAAAGGAGCCATGAATTACCTGAATTTGGCCAAGGAGATCTTGCAAAAGAATAACCTGACCCGCATCAAGAACGAAGAAAGAATCTTAGAATTATAATCATGAGCAACCCCAAGCAACACAAAGACCAGTTGGGCAAAGGGATCCGCTCACTGCTGCAAAGTATAGATACCGACCTAAAGACTGCCGCCGGTCAACTTAAACCGGCTGTGGTAGAGTCGGCCACGGCCAGCACCAGAGTTTTAGTGGCGGATATTGAGCCCAACCCCAAGCAACCCCGACGCGATTTTGACGAGACGGCGCTGCAACAATTAGCCAAATCCATTAAAGATCACGATATCATCCAGCCCATTACCGTAGCCAAATTGGCAAGCGGTAAATACCGGCTGATCTCCGGGGAACGCAGATGGAGAGCCGCCAAATTGGCCGGACTACTCGATATTCCGGCTTACCAACGACAGGCCAATGACCAGCAGTTATTAGAGCTGGCCTTGCTCGAAAATCTTCAACGAGAAGACCTCAATGCCATAGAAGTAGCCTTAAGCTACAAACGCATGATGGATGAGCTGCACTACACCCAAGAACAGGTAGCCGACCGAATGGGAAAGGACCGCAGCACTGTAGCCAACAGCATCAGACTGTTGAAATTGCCCCCCGACATTCAGTTGGCCGTACGCAAAGGCGAACTGAGCATGGGGCATGCCAGAGCGCTGCTAGCCATTGAGCTGGTAGAAGTACAACTCTACGCCTTTAAAGAGATCATGCAAAAAGGTCTATCCGTGCGAGAGACCGAAGCCCTGGTGCAGCAAGTAAAAAAAGATCGCCCAGCTGTTAAAAAAAGTGCAAAATCAACTACTGTCTCCCCACTTAAACGAATTGAAGATAAATTAGCCTCTCATTTCAGCACCCGGGTGCGCATCAAGCAACAAAAGGATGGGCAGGGACAGCTGATCATAGAGTACTATTCAACCGAAGAACTGAACAAAATTCTCCGGCAACTGAATGCCCCTCTCGATTAATGAAGTCTATTATATTTTTTTTTGCTTACGGTTTTTTTCTACTGATAGCAACTGGAACTTACGGACAAGAGGCGCCGGCAGCCAGGCAAAACCGCTATGACTCCGCAACGGCAGCCCATCCTCCCAAAAAGGCAGCCCTGCGATCGGCCATCGTGCCTGGACTGGGTCAGATATACAATAAAAAAATATGGAAAGTCCCAATTGTATATGGGGCATTGGCTACCTCGGGCGCTATTTTCTTTTACAATCTCAATAATTACCAAGACACACGCTTTGCCTACCGGGTAAAATACAATATGCGTGTAAACCGAACAGACTCGGCCCTCTTTACTAAGATCAAACCGAATCTGCAGCCGCTTCCGGAAGAGAGTTTAAAGTATTATAGAAACCAATTCAGAAGAGACATCGACTATTCGGCACTATTCTTTCTGGTGCTATGGGGACTAAATGTAGTGGACGCGGCCGTTGACGCGCACCTAAAAAGTTTTGATGTAGGAAATGATCTGAGCCTTCGTATTACTCCCGGGTACAGCGAGACAGCTGCCACCCATGGGCTGAATCTTCGACTTACGATAGGGAAATGAGCTCAAAAAATAGGCGCTTATTTACAACCCAGCACCTCGCACAGTTTGGCTTCGAGGGCAGGACCACGCAGGTTCTTGGCAATGATGGTGCCGCTGGGATCAACCAGAAAATTATAGGGAATACCATTGACTCGATACAAACGAGCAGCTTCGTTATTCCAGAATTTCAGATCGCTCACATGCGTCCAGGTAAGCCTGTCTTTCTTGATGGCCTCTAACCATTTGGCACGTTGATCTTCGCGATCAAGTGATACGCCCAGTACCGTGAAGTTCTTTGCTTTGAACTTGTTGAAATTATCGACCACATTAGGATTCTCCTGGCGACAAGGACCACACCAGCTGGCCCAAAAATCAACCAGTACATATTTGCCCTTGAAAGAGGAGAGCGATATCATCTTACCACTGGTGTCTGCCTGGGTAAAATCAATGGCCTTTGAACCAACGGCTCCGATCTTTCCGTCCTGTATCATGGCATCGAGTTGCTTGCCAGACGCACTTTGGCGGGCAGGCGGCTGCAGCGACTCAAAACATTTTTCGAGCCAGACCATGTCATTAAAAAATCCGTAGGTGGCCGCCAATACAAAGCTGGTGACAGGAGACGCAGGCTCTTGTTGGGCCAACTGCTCTACCAATTGCTGCATGGCCATATTCGTAGCGGAATAAGCCGCCATCAAACTATCGCGGTTTTTATCGCCAGGTGATGCATTGAGCGCCGTGGCTTGCTGGTTACGCAGTTGTACATAGGGCACGAATCCAACTAAAAAGCGCTGAAAAATGAGATGAGAACTGCTACCCTCCAGTTGCATGGCACCGGGGTTTCCCTTGCTACCACGTATGGACATGACCTTGGGCTCAATGAAAAGTTCAGCGGGCTGAGGTTGGTCGCCGATGAATAAAAAAACCAACGAAGGCTCCGCCAACGCTCCTTTTAGTACAAACTGATTATTGACGATGCGCGCTTGTGCCAGTGGCGTATTCTCTCCGCTTCGAACCAACTTTACCTCGCTGCTATCGGCGAAGCCTTCTACTTGTCCGGTCAAGCTGAACTCGGCCGAGTTTTGGGCAGCGGCTATCAAAGAGCCCATCCACAGACAACCCGCTAAAAGTGCGATACGAAGTAACATGTCAAAAAAAGTTTTATGATCTATTGTTCTCAAAGATAAGCAATCAGCGTAGCAGTTGCCTGAACTGCAGCAACGACTTGAGGTCCTTATCGCCGGGAGCAACCTCGAAACCCGTGGTCAGATCTATGCCGAAAAAGTCGGGGTGGTCTATTCCCCTTATCATCGAGGCATGCGAACTGTCGATACCGCCCGATATAAAAAAAGGCTTTTCGATACGCGCCTGTTTCAGCAATGAAAGGGATACGCCGCTGCCGTACAGATCGGTGGGAGTAGCCAATGCCCCGCTAAATAAATAATAATCACAAACCGCATCATAATCCTTTATTAACTCATCGACGGATGAGGTATCGTCGGACAGGTAAAAAGTTTTGATGACCTCTACCTCTGTACTTAGGTCATCGCAAAGCGAGACACTCTCCTCTCCCACCAACTGAACGACGTCGAGCTTGTACTCATCAATGATATCGAGGGCCTCGCTCAACGAAGGATTACGCATGATGCCAACCTTTTTTACATCAAAATCGGCCTTACTGACCGCCGAGCCGGATAATGCAGTACCTGCATACCACGGAGAATCGGGGATAAAGACCAATCCGGCCATATCGATCTCGAGGCCATCTAGTTGTTGCAATTGCTTAAAAGTGGTGATTCCGCAAACCTTGATATTCATAATAAATACTTTACAAAAGACTTGGCAAATATCGACTATTAATCAACAAGAAACCGGTGGCTTTTTTGGAGCGTAGAGACCGGGCACAGCGGCCGTTTTGCCTTATCTTTCTGGCTCCAAAATTATTGAGCCATGCAAAAGTGTATTCGCTTTTTTTCAACCTTGCTTCTGTTATTTATCTCCGTTGCGGCTGCGGTTGCCCAACAGGGTAGCGGTTACAAACTTCCTCCCAAAGAAGTAGCCGACTTGCTACTGGCGCAGCGACCTGCAACTGTGAGCGTCGATAATAAAGGCGAGTGGATGCTACTTAGTGAGACGAACAGCTATGCGGCCATGGAAGATCTGGCGGCCCCGGAACTGAAGATCGCCGGACTTCGCATCAATCCCCGCAACGCAGGCCCCAGCCGGCAGTCACTGATCCATACCCTCAAACTTCGTAATGCGGTTACGGAAAAAGAATATGCCATTGGCGGGCTGCCAGAGCCGCTCAAGGCTACCGCGGTAAGTTGGAGCCCCGATCAACAAAAAATATCTTTTCTTCAAATGGGTCAAAACCATATCGATCTCTATGTGATTACCTTGGCGCAGAAAAAAGCTGTTCGCATCAACCGTACACCAGTAAATGCCGTAATGAACCGCTACCAGTGGAAAGATAATAGCACACTGCTTTATTTTACCTGTGCCCAACCTATCTCGGCAGCACCCACAAAACCGGATGTTCCCGCAGGGCCGGCCATTCAAGAAAATAGTGGTAAGGCCAGTCCTCGCCCCACCTTTCAGGACCTTATCAAATCGCCGCATGACGAAGCGCTGTTTGCTTTTTACGCCCAGGCACAACTAGTGAGCAATAGCGGTGGCACCGAAACCCGGCTGGGAAATCCGGCACTATACAAAAGCCTTAGCGTGTCGCCCGATAAAAAATATTTCTTGCTAGAGATCATCGTACCTCCTTTCTCGTATACGGTACCTGCCACTGGTTTTGCGTCTCGTGTAGTCATCACCGATGCTAATGGAAAATTCATAAAAGAGTTAGCACAATTACCTTCTTCAGAGACAGCACCCGGCGGAAACGATAACGTGCAGAACGTACCGCGCAGTTTTGACTGGCGAGATGATGAACCGGCTACAATCACCTGGTGCGAACCCCTCGATGGGGGACTCGTTAAGAACGAAGCAACGTATCGCGATGCCATCTATGCGCTGTCTGCCCCCTTTACCGAGAACAAGAGAAAACTATTTGCCACTAAGATGCGCTACAACAGCACAATCTGGGGACATGAAGGGCTCGCATTGGTCACAGAGGGATTACGTTCCAAGCAGCTGACCGGGCTCAATCGCTATAATCCAATAACCGAAGACCTGGAGCGCATTCTTACACGCAACAGCACCAACGCCTATGCCAACCCCGGAAATCCGCTGACCCGCCAAAACGAATATGGCAAGCAAGTACTATGGACCATCGATAAGGGCAATAAAGTGTTGATGATAAACAATACAGGTAGCTCTCCCAAGGGCGATCTCCCCTTCTTGCTCTCGTTTGATGTACACACCAAGAAAGCCGATACGCTATGGCGCTGCCAACCAGGAAGTTTTGAGACCATCGTCAAAGTGATCGATGCAGACAATGGAGAATTGATCACGCAACGCGAAAGCGAAAAAGAGGTACCCAACTATTATCGTATCAAACTGGGCGCCACTACCAGCCGGAAAGCCCTCACCCAATTCAAAGACCCCTACCCGGCCATGGCAGGCGTTCGCAAGCAAAAGATCGTTTACAAGCGAGCCGATGGCATTACTCTAACAGGAGAACTTTATTTGCCCAAAGGATATGATGCGGGCAGAGATGGAAAATTACCCGTGTTAATCTGGGCTTACCCTGCCGAATACAATTCGGCGGCCGATGCCGCACAGATCAGAGGCAGCGAACACCGCTTTACCTATCTGAGCGGCGGATCTCCCGTTTTTTATGTTACCCAGGGATATGCCGTTCTCAACAATGCAGAAATGCCCATTGTGGCTACTTCTGCCGAGGCAAAGCCGAATGATAATTTCATTGAGCAGCTTACGCTCAATGCCAGCGCCGCCATTAATGCACTCGACTCGATGGGCGTGGGCGATCCGAACCGGGTGGCCGTGGGAGGACATAGCTACGGTGCTTTTATGACCGCCAATCTGCTGGCACACACCAAGCTCTTTAAGGCCGGTATCGCGCGCAGTGGTGCTTATAACCGAACGCTGACACCCTTTGGATTTCAAAATGAGGACCGCAGTTACTGGGAGGCTTCCGAACTCTACAACCGAATGAGTCCATTTAGCTATGCGAACCAGATCAAAACACCTCTGCTGCTCATTCACGGAGAAATGGACAACAATACAGGCACCTTTCCCATACAAAGCGAGCGCATGTTCAATGCCATCAAAGGGCATGGCGGAACAACTCGTTATGTAAGTCTGCCCTACGAATCGCATGGATACACCGGAAAGGAGAATCTGCTGCATGTACTGGCCGAGCAGTTCGACTGGCTGGAAAAGTTCGTAAAATCCCCGGCTCCGACGGCCGGTGACAAAAAGGGATTTTGAGTTTTTTTCTGCCGGCGCGAGCAACTCGTATGCCGCAGAAAATCGTACTTTTGCAGCTGATTTAAACCTGTAAAACCGCTTGTTATGGCCGACCTGTTTGAAAGACTGTTAAAGAATGCCGGACCCCTGGGACAACACCGCGAAAGAGCCCATGGTTACTTTGCCTTTCCCAAATTGGAAGGAGAGATCAGCAGCCGCATGAAGTTTCGTGGCAAGGATATGATCGTTTGGAGTCTTAACAACTATCTCGGACTCGCTAACCATCCCGAAGTGCGCAAGGCCGATGCTGATGCGGCCGCGCAGTATGGACTAGCCTACCCTATGGGTGCCCGCATGATGAGTGGTAACAGTAATCACCACGAACAACTCGAAGCCGAACTGGCCGCCTTTGAAATGAAGGAAGATGCCATCTTACTCAATTTTGGCTACCAGGGAATGGTGAGTGTGATCGATGTGCTTTGCGGTCGTCACGATGTGATCGTCTACGATGCCGAAAGCCATGCTTGTATTATTGATGGCCTAAGGCTGCACCCCGGACACCGCTACGTTTTTAAGCATAATGATGTAGAGGATTGCGAAAAACAATTACAACGTGCCACGGCGCTCATCGAAAAGCAAAAGACCGGTGGCATTCTGGTCATCACCGAAGGTGTGTTCGGAATGGCCGGTGACCAGGGAAAATTGAAAGAGATCGCTGCCCTCAAAGAAAAATATCAATTCAGATTATTGGTAGATGATGCGCACGGATTCGGTACTCTGGGCAAGACCGGTGCCGGTGCCGGAGAAGAGCAAGGGGTTCAAGATAAAATTGATATTTACTTCTCCACGTTCGCCAAATCGATGGCCAGCATTGGTGCCTTCGTAGCTGGTGACAAGCCCGTTGTGGATTATATCCGCTACAATATCCGCTCACAGATATTTGCCAAGAGTCTACCTATGCCACTGGTGGTTGGCAATCTGAAAAGACTGGAGCTGTTGCGCAATCATCCTGAGCTAAAAGACAAACTCTGGAGTAATGCCCGTAAACTGCAGCAAGGCCTCAAAGAACGCGGCTTCGACATTGGCAAGACAGATTCGGTAGTAACCCCCGTTTACATGAAAGGCGGTGTAGAAGAGGCAACCGCAATGGTTATGGACCTTCGCGAGAACTACGGCGTCTTTGCCTCCATTGTTGTATACCCTGTTATTCCAAAAGGTCATATCATCTATCGTCTGATCCCCTCTGCCGTACATACCGATGAAGACATCCGTCTTACCCTTGAAGCCTTTACCGAGACCAAGGTTAAGCTGGATGCCGGAGCGTATAAAGTAGAGGCCATTCCAGACATGGCAGAAAAAAAATAAATCATTATGCGACTGCTGTTCCTCTTTTTAGCGCTGCCGGCCCTGTGCTGGAGCCAAACTAAGACCATTACACTCGAAGATGTCTATAAAAAGGGAACCTTTCGCACCGACCCGGTTTCGGCCTCGTTCTCCGAGAGTAAAGCGCCCTCCCCTTCCATCAACTGGGATCGCTTTGCTGATGCACAAGGTAAAAAGATAGGACGCCCCGATGATATCATCACCTGCGAGGCCAAGTCAAATTTGCAATTGCTCAGAACAAAGACGGAACCTATTTACCGTCGCTCCTCCAAATCATTACTGTACCTATTTAACAGTACTGACTCTTCGTTAATACAAATAGGAGGTGATACCAAATCACTCCATCCGCAATTTTCACCCGACGGTCAATACATCTCGTATGTACAAAATAATAATCTGATGCTGTTTCATATTCCGACGGCTACCACCCAAGCGGTAACCACCGATGGAAAATGGAATTTTATCATCAATGGAAATTGTGACTGGGTCTACGAAGAGGAGTTTGAATTTAGCCGCGCTTATGAGTGGAGCCCGAAGGGTAATTATATTGCCTACTACCGCTTCGATGAGTCGGGTGTAAAAGAATTCAATATGACGATGTACGATAACGCACACAATAGTGACTATCGGTACAAGTATCCCAAAGCCGGAGATGACAACTCGGTGGTAGACATCTACATTTACAACGTCAAGAACGGCTCAAAAGCCAAGGCTCAGTACGAATCGGGCGACATCTATATCCCCCGTATAAAATGGACCACCGATGATCGCCAGCTGGTAGTATTTTGGATGAATCGGCACCAAAATGTATTAAAACTCCTGAGCACCGACGCCACCACCGGCAAAAGCAGTACTCTTTACGAAGAGAAAAACAAATACTTTGTTGAGATCAACGACGATTGGTGGTTCCTTAAGGACGGAAAGAACTATTTGTTCACCAGCGAGATGAATGGATATCGTCATCTCTACCTCTACGGATTGGATGGCGCGACTAAAAAGCAATTGACCAAGGGCAACGCAGAGGTCACCGAGGTAAATGGCGTAGACGAAGCAAATAGACGCATCTATTTCACGATGGCCTGGCCTCGCCCCATGGACCGCAATCTATTTGTAACCGATTTTAACGGAGACAAGACCTATGCGCTTACGCAAGGTGAGGGCTGGAACCGCGCCACCTTCAACGATGACTTCAGTAAATTCATTCTTTATTTCTCAGATATCAATACGCCACAGACCGTCAGTTTGCAACAAGTAGTGATCGATAAGAAAAAAGCGATCACTGCGGTACAAGAGAAGGTCTTTGGAGAATCTCCCAAATTAAAAGCAACCATGCGTGACTATGGATTTGGGACAACTTCGTTCATTCGCATCCCCAACACCAAAGGTGACACGCTCAATGGCTGGATGCTAAAACCAACGGGGTTTGATTCGACCAAAAAATACCCTGTCTTATTTTGCAACTACGGTGGACCCGGCTCGCAGCAAGTGGCCAATCGATTTGGGGCCGTTAGCAATTGGCATCAATTGCTGGCTCAAAAAGGTTTTATTGTGGTGAGCGTAGACAATACCGGAACCGGCTACCGTGGCGAGGAATTCAAAAAGAAAACATATCTGCAACTAGGAAAACTAGAGATCGAAGATCAGATCGATGCCGCCTCATTCTTAGGTCAGCAACCCTGGGTCGACAAAAACAAGATAGGGCACTGGGGATGGAGCTATGGTGGGTTTATGAGTTCACTGGCCATCACCAAAGGAGCGGGAATATTTAGTGCGGCCGTGGCCGTAGCTCCGGTAACCAGCTGGCGCTTTTATGATAACATCTACACAGAACGCTATATGCGTACTCCTAAGGAGAACGCAGCGGGTTACGACGATAATTCACCCATCAACCACACCGATAAGATAAAAGGGAAATACCTGATTATACACGGTACAGCCGATGACAATGTGCACTTTCAGAATGCCACGCAGATGATCACCGCGCTGGTAAAAAGCAATATAGACTTTGAAAGCGCCTACTATCCCAACAAAAACCATGGCATTGGCGGCATGGCCGATAACACTACCTTTCATTTGTGGAGCAAGAAAACAAAATGGATCTTGACAGTATTAGGTAATGAGAATACCCTTCGATAAAAAAAGAACCCCCGATTTACACCGGGGGGCCCTAATCATAGACCATTAACCATTAAACCTTATCCTATGAAAATTCGACACTAATGTCGAATTTGTTTGGGGATGAATGGCAAAAAATACTTAGTAAATTTTTAAAAATAGGGGTAAACTACTAACTTTTTAACCCTATAGTGAACCAATTGCGCGCTTCTGAGTTATATTTCTAATGAGAAGAATATTGCTTTGTGTGACTGGAGCCAGTGGTGCTATTTATGCCCAGAGTTTGTTGCAAAAACTAAGCCAGGCCCGCTCGCAATGGGAACAGCTGGCCGTGGTCATGACCACCAATGCCAAGGAGGTCTGGAAGACAGAACTGGAAACGGACAGCTGGAAACAATTTGATGTTCAACACTACGAGACCAACGACTTCTCGGCCCCCTTCGCCTCCGGCTCCGGCCAGTACGATACCATGATCGTGATCCCCTGCTCAATGGGCACGCTCGGACGCATCGCAACAGGTGTATCAAACGATCTCATAACCCGAGCAGCTGATGTGGTATTAAAAGAAAGAAGAAAGCTGATTTGCGTAGTCAGAGAAACGCCCTATAATTTGATTCATATTCGCAATATGGAAACCGTTACGCTGGCCGGAGGTATTATTTGCCCGGCAACTCCTTCATTCTACAGCAAACCGGCCACCTTACAAGAAGTAGCGGCTACCGTTACTGACCGGGTAATGGACCTGGCAGGATTATCGGTCAAGACCTATCGGTGGGGGCAATCTTCCTGATGAACGCATAAAAAACCCCCTTTACGTTACATAAAGGGGGTTGATGATTGTCAACTCGTTTAATTCATCGGCCTTTATTTCTGGGCCTGGCTGCGGATCACATTGAGGGCCCCGCCGGCCTTGAACCATTCAATCTGTTGTTGATTGTACGAATGATTTGCCTCGATGGTGTGCGACGTTCCGTCAACATGATGCAATACGATCTGCAATGGCTTACCAGGGGTAAATGAGGGTAACCCGATCACATCGATACGATCGTCTTCTTGAACCAGGTTATAATCCTCCTTGTTGGCAAAGGTGAGGGCCAGCATACCCTGCTTCTTAAGGTTCGTCTCATGAATACGTGCAAAGGATTTTACCAAAACCACGCGAACACCTAAGTGGCGAGGCTCCATGGCCGCATGCTCCCTAGAGGACCCCTCTCCATAATTCTCATCACCGATCACCATAGTTCCAATGCCGGCCGCCTTATAGGCGCGCTGGGTGGCAGGTACAGGTCCGTATTCACCGGTCAGCTGGTTTTTTACATTATCGGTCTTCTCATTGAAATAATTGACCGCACCGATCAGCATATTATTGCTGATGTTGTCGAGGTGTCCTCTAAACTTTAACCAGGGTCCTGCCATTGAAATATGATCGGTGGTACATTTTCCCTTGGCCTTGATGAGCAGACGAAGGTCTTTCAGATCGGTTCCCTCCCAAGCGGCAAAGGGATAAAGCAATTGCAATCGCTTGCTGTCTGATTTTACATCGACCACCACCCCACTACCATCGGCAGCAGGAGCTTGGTAACCGGCATCCTCTACGGCAAATCCTTTCGCCGGTAATTCATCTCCTGCGGGTGGGTCGAGCTTTACCTGCTCGCCTTTTTCGTTGATGAGCGTGTCGGTAAGCGGATTAAATGTAAGATCGCCGGCAATCGCCAGTGCTGTTACTAACTCAGGGCTGGCCACGAATGCCAGCGTATTTGGGTTGCCATCTGCACGCTTGGCAAAGTTTCTATTGAAGGAGTGTACGATGGTATTCCGCTCTTGCTTTTCTGCGCCCATCCGATCCCACATTCCAATACAAGGACCACAGGCATTGGCAAATACGGTAGCTCCGATCTGCGAGAAGGTGTCCAAAAAGCCATCCCTCTCGATAGTATAGCGAACTTGCTCGCTACCTGGCGTGATGGTGAATTCTGCTTTTGTCTTGAGGCCCTTTTGAGCTACCTGCCGGGCCAAACTAACGGCACGGCTGATATCTTCGTAAGAAGAATTGGTACAGCTTCCGATCAAACCCACTTCTACTTTGGTGGGCCAGTTATTTTTAGCGGCCGCTTCTTTCATTTGAGATATGGGTGTAGCCAGATCGGGCGTAAATGGACCGTTAAGATGTGGCTCCAGTTCGCTAAGATCGATCTCAATAACGCGGTCGAAATATTTTTCGGGATTAGCATACACCTCCGGGTCACCGGTCAAATGCTCTTTGATGGCATCAGCTGCATCGGCCACCGCTGCTCTGCCGGTAGCCTTCAGATAACGACTCATACTCTCGTCGTATCCGAACGTAGAGGTAGTGGCCCCGATCTCGGCACCCATGTTGCAAATGGTGCCTTTGCCCGTGCAGCTCATCGACGTAGCGCCCTCTCCAAAATATTCAACAATGGCGTTGGTGCCTCCCTTGACAGTCAGAATACCCGCCACTTTCAAGATCACATCCTTAGGAGAGGTCCAGCCATTTAATTTTCCTTTTAGTTTGATGCCGATCAGTTTGGGCATCAGCAGTTCCCAGCTAAGTCCGGCCATCACATCACAGGCATCGGCCCCACCCACTCCAATGGCGACCATACCCAATCCGCCGGCATTGACCGTGTGCGAGTCGGTACCGATCATCATACCTCCGGGAAACGCATAATTTTCCAATACCACTTGGTGAATGATACCGGCGCCGGGTTTCCAAAACCCGATCCCATACTTATTAGAGATCGAGGATAAAAAATTATACACCTCTTCGTTATCGGTAACGGCTTTGTTCAGGTCGGCCTTTCCCTCCTGCTTGGCCACGATCAGGTGATCGCAGTGCACGGTAGAGGGAACAGCCACTTTCTTGCGGCCGGTGGTGTCAAATTGCAGCAGTGCCATCTGCGCCGTGGCATCTTGCATAGCCACGCGGTCCGGTGCAAAATCAACATAATCTTTTCCCCTGGCATAATCGCCGATAGTAACACCCTCCCACAAGTGACTGTAGAGAATTTTTTCACTCAGGGTCAGGGGTCTGCCCAGTGCTTGACGGGCAGCGGCCACACGGGCGGGCATATTGGCGTATACTTTCTTGATGAGGTCCAGATCGAATACCATAACTGTTGGATATTAAAAAGTAAAAAAAGGGATGTTTGCTGCGCGGCAAATTTACGAAAGAAGAAGCTTGTTCAAAAATGCCGATTCCACTAACTTAGCGGGAGCCTAGTGCTATGAATAAGTTAAAATTTTTCGTGGAGTGGAATGCCTTTGGGGTTTGCTCCGCCATAGGTGCCCGCATGGGGATCGCTCCCAGCAGAATCCGGCAGTATTTTATGTATACCTCAGTACTGACCCTGGGCTCCCCCGTTATCGTTTACCTGATCTTAGCCTTTTGGCGCAACTTAAGTCACTATATAAAGCTTAGTAGAAGAAATCCCTGGCATCACCTCTGACCGCGTTGCCGAAGTATCGAGCCGAACTTACCCCTAAAAATGGTGACCTCTCGTCGCGTGAAACCGACGACATCTTTGCTTTGAATCGCTTGCGAAAAAGATGGTTATACTAACTGCGCCAGTACCTGAAGCACCTGGTCGAGTTGCTCTTTAGTATTGTACTTAGAAAAAGAAAACCGAATGGGAACACTTGGCGTTGTGCGCAGCGCTCGAATTACATGACTGCCCACATCGGCGCCGCTGCTGCAAGCGCTTCCGCCCGACACACAAATACCTTGCATATCGAGGGCCATTAGCAACATCTCTGTTTTTTCGTTGCGAGGAAAAGAGACGTTCAACACCGTATAAAGGCTCTCTCCCTTCCAGTCTCCATTGAAGAGCAGACCGGGAATTTGTTGCTGTAAGCGCTCGGCCAAGTAATATTTGAGTGATAAAATATGTGACCGATCTTTTTCTCCGTGCTCATCGGCCAGCTCCAATGCTTTGGCAAAGCCTACGATACCATAGATATTTTCGGTACCCGCCCGCATGTTTCTTTCTTGTCCTCCCCCGTGGATCATGGGTCGAATGGTTACCTCGTCCGATACATAGAGGAGTCCCACACCCTTTGGTCCATGAAATTTATGGCTGGCCCCGGTAGCAAAGTGGATCCACTTTTTACTAAAATCGAGCGGATAATGCCCCAGGGTTTGTACCGTATCTGAATGAAAGATGGCGCCATGTGCTTTACAGATAGCTCCCACCTTCTCGATATCGAGCAGGTTACCGATCTCGTTATTGGCATGCATCAAACTAACTAGTGCCCGCGCAGAAGAACCAGCCACCAACGCCTGAAGGTGATCTAGATCAATATGGCCATCGGGCAGCACAGACACATAGCTGAGTTGCAGCTGGTGCTTTTTTTGCAAGTTTTCTACCGTATGAACGACCGCATGATGCTCTATGGAGGACGTTATGATATGGCGACAACCCAGGTCCTCGACAGCGGCCACCAGCGCCATGTTATCACTTTCGGTACCCCCGCTGGTAAAAAAAATTTCTCCGGGACTTGCCTTTACAAGACGGGCTACTGTCTTGCGCGCATTTTCTACCGCCAGCCGCGTCTCTCGTCCATACGAGTAGATCGAGGAGGGATTTCCAAAATGAGTCGACAGATAAGGCAGCATGGCCTCCATCACCTGCGGATCGAGCGGGGTCGTAGCTGCATTATCAAGGTAAATCCTGTTCATGGGCGAGTTAAAGTTACTAGATAAGTATCTATGAAAATTCCTTGATATCGCGCATCAGCTGTTGCGCCATATGCGAAGCTTTCGACTCAAGATCGCTCTCGGCATAGATACGCACGATGGGTTCGGTATTAGAGCTGCGCAAGTGAACCCAATCGTTGTCGAACTCGATCTTGAGCCCATCATCGGTATTCAGGGGATGGTGCGCATATTTTTTTTGAATGGCCGAAAAAATAGAAGCCAGGTCGGTTCCCGGTTGCAGCTCGATCTTATTCTTTGAAATAAAGTAATCGGGATAACGCTTTCGAAGTGCACTCATCTTTTTGCCCGAAAGAGCCAGATGCGTCAAAAAAAGACCGATACCGATAAGGGCATCGCGTCCGTAGTGAAAGTCCGGCACGATAATGCCCCCGTTCCCCTCTCCGCCTATTACAGCATTTACTTGTTTCATTTTGGCCACGACATTGACCTCGCCCACAGCTGCCGAGGCATACTGTCCTCCGCTGGCCAGCGCAAGTTCTTTGAGCGATTTAGTGCTGCTCATATTGCTGACCGCGTAGCCTGCCTTTTTGGAAAGCATGTAATCGGCCACGGCCACCAAAGTATATTCTTCGCCAAATAACGAACCATCTTCACTCACAAAACAGAGACGGTCAACATCGGGGTCCACGGCTATGCCCAGATCGGCTCCCTGCCTGACCACCTCGTGACAAAGCTCCTGTAGGTTCTCCGGCAGCGGCTCGGGTGAGTGGGCAAATCGACCATTGACGGTTTCATTAAGCACGACCACATCGGTAACCCCCAACTTGCGCAACAGAGCAGGCACGTATATCGCTCCGGTGGAATTTATGGCATCGACCACCACCTTAAACTTCTTGGTGGCAATGAGCGAGGCATCGACCAGTGGATATTCCAAAATGGCATCGAGATGATAGTCCATATAGTCTGCCGCCGTAACAGTGCCTAACTTTTCGACGGTGGCAAAACTGAATTCTTCCTTTTCGGCCAGTGAGAGTACCTGGGCGCCTACCGAAGCATCTATAAATTCTCCCTTCCCGTTCAGCAGCTTAAGCGCATTCCATTCGCGGGGGTTATGGCTGGCTGTAATGATGATGCCTCCGGCTGCCTGTGCAGCGGTCACGGCCATCTCTACCGTGGGAGTGGTACTAAGTCCAAGATCGATAACATCGATTCCCAATCCCACCAACGTTTGCACTACCAATTGTTGTACCATGGGGCCACTGATTCGACCGTCGCGACCTACGACCATCTTGACACCCTCTTTATTGTTCTTTACAAGGGTACCAAATGCTGCCGTAAACTTTACGATATCGATGGGAGTAAGATTTTCTCCGGGCCGATGGCCAATGGTGCCTCTAATTCCGGAGATACTCTTGATTAATGCCATAGGAAGGTTTTAGCGCTGCAAAAATACGCAATGACCTGTTATTGACGGAACAGATCTTCGCTTAGGCTTACCTTTGCCTATGGCTCGAAAAGCATGGTTTACCAATTGGTTCAATTCTCCCTATTATCACCAGTTATACGCGCACAGAGACGACAAAGAGGCCAAGGCCTTTATTGAACGGCTTATTGGCTACTTGCAGCCTGCCCCCGGATCCACTATGCTCGATATGGCTTGTGGTCGTGGTCGTCATAGCCGTACACTGGCCGCTTTGGGATACGAGGTGACCGGTGTGGATGTAGCACCAGAGAATATTCGGTATGCCAAACGATACGAAACACCACAACTCCATTTTGAGGTGCACGATATGCGCAAGATCTTATGCAGCCGCTGTTTCGACTATGTCTTTAACTTTTTTACCAGTTTTGGCTATTTCGACCAGCTGCATCAAAACGAGCTGGCCATGCGTACCATGGTCACCGCACTCAAAAAAGACGGTGTACTGGTAATGGATTATATCAATAGCGATTACGCATCGCAGCAACTGATCGCCCGCGAAGAAAAAACAATAAAAGAAACAGATTTTCTCATCGAGCGTTATGAAGATGCCCGCTACTTGTACAAAAAGATAACGGTGACCGACCGGCAATTACCGGCACCGCTTACTTTTACGGAAAAGGTCTGCAAGTTTAGTGCCGCCGAGCTGCAAATGCTGTTGCAAAAAGAGGGCCTGACGATACTTGAGCTCAAGGGCGATTACCAACTGCAACCCTTCGATGAAAGGCGATCTCCCCGCCTGATCGTAATGGCCAAAAGGGAACACTGATCATTTTTTATTGTTCAAGATCAAATAGCGAGAGGTCTCAAAGAATGCCGTGGCCAGCTCTGCGAGCGATCGCTGCATGTTGCGCCGCTGCGTCGACGAAAGCGTATCGGTGGCAGCAGAGAGCGCATGCAGTTGCTCCTCGCCCGAATTGAGCTGACGCACCAGATAAAAATCATCGGTGATGACGCCAATCTTGTCGGTAGCATTCGTTACAAATGCAAAATGTTCTCTACGACTTGGATCGAGCAAATCCCTACCCAACGTTCTGTTTTGATAAGATCGATGCAAGAGACCCGCTATAGTAGGTAGTACATCTATCTGTGAAACCACCTCACTTCGTCGCTGAGGTGCTAACAAACCCGGAGCATAGAACAACAACGGCACATGCAGATCGGTCAAGCGTTGCTCGGTCCACACAGAAGGATATACGGCTTGTGCATTTCCGGCCACACCATGATCGCCTATAAAAACAAAAATAGTATTGTTAAAATAGGGCTGTCGTGCTGCCGCACCTATGAACGAGCGAATACAGTAATCGGAGTACCGAAACGCATTGTATTCATCAACCGATTCGAAACCATACTTTTTGAGTGAATCGATACTGAGTGTATCACGTTTAAAATCGGTATCGTTCGGAGAGATGGAACGTTGAAAAGGGCGGTGGTTGCCTGCCGTTTGTATATAGGCGAAGAAGGGAGCAGTGGTTTGACCCAGGCGCTGGTCGGCCGCTGCAAAAAGATCTTTATCGCTAACGCCCCATACGTTGATGGGAGGGGCCGTAAAATCTTTTCCGGTATGCATTTGGAGTCCTGGAATGTTGCGCAGGATCCCCTCAAAATTGTTGAACCCCGCATCGCCCCCTAAAAAATAGTGCTTCTCGTAATCATCCAGCCCGCTCAGTAAGGTGTATTGATCGAGCGCCAAGGGATTGCGGCTAGAAAATTTAAAGAACTGGGCATCGGGAATACCGGTTATGATGGCAAATAACGCACGAGCCGTAGAAAATGTAGGAGCAAAACAGCGATCGAAAAAAACACCTTGCCTACAAAGCGAATCAAAGAAAGGGGTCGTGTTGAGCGGATTACCGCTCATAGAGCTCTTATACATACTGAACGACTCGCACTGCACCAATACTATGTTGGGACGGCTTTCGAACGATGTGCTACGAGGACCAACCGTTCGCTTAAAATCAAGATCGGCCGAAGTAGAAAAGCCCATCCATTTTTTGATGACAGGAAAAAGGGCGCGGGCGCGATCTTCGTTATAAGCGGGCTTTCGCAGTCCTAGGGTAGCCGCAAAATTCTGAATTGGGTTGATGGCCAGATAGCTCAGAAAGACCTTGGAAAAACGAAAACTATCGGTTCTGCTCAGCGGCCGAAAAGAAAAAGATCCGTGTATGCAAACCAAGACACAGAGTAACGCCACCAGAAAGTGCCCAGGCCGGTGAGGAATACCCTGTCCGTCTGTGGCACTGATCACTTGCCAGTGACTACGCCTATACATCCAGCGAAAGATCAAAACAGCCACTCCTAGCCCCAGTAGCATCCAGACCAGCGGATAGGTTTGCCAGATCATTCTTACCGAAATGGTAAAATCTTCGGCAAAGTTCATGGCACCGGCATCCAGGGGAGTTTGATTGTAAGAAAAACTGCCATAGCCGGCAGCAAAAAAGAAAAAAAGCACAAAGGTGATCAAGGCCAAATACCAAGTCCAGATCTTTTTGTTGATACCCGAGTAGAAGGGCGACCAGACCGGATTGATGCTGATCAGTACCACGGGTAACAAGATCACGGCAATCCATCGAAGGTCATAGCGAAAGCCCAATAAAAAGGCCGAGGTAATATCAGACACCGACAATCCGGCCGGACGAAACTGTAAAAAAATAAACAACCGAAATAAACTAAAGAGCAATAAAAAGATCAGCAAAAGGTTTAGCACCCAGAGCAAGGTCTTGGATATGCGCAATTGCGTTAGCATAATGGATAGTACCACAAAATAACGACATTCACTACAAGTGATAGCTTTAGTACCTTTGCAGGGTGCTCGACAGCTGGCAACAATTTCTGCAACTACTTGAACAGACCGACCGCCGCGTCTTTCAACTCATCAACCGTCAACTCTCCTGGAGCGGGTTCGACGGCCTTTTTCCCCTTTGGAGAACACCTGAGTTCTGGACACCCCTTTACTTGTTCTTGCTTTTGTTCATGGTGCGAAACTTTGGCAAAAAAGCGGGTTGGTGGATCGCTTATTTCGTGATGACCGTCAGTTTGATGGATACTATTGGCAATAAACTGATCAAGCAGACCGTACAACGCCTCAGGCCTTGCAACGACCCTGACATGATGGAGTTGCTGGTATTACGGGTTCCCAACTGCGGAACCGGCTATAGTTTTATCTCTAATCACGCTGCCAACCACTTTGCCATGGCCATGTTCGCTTTTTTAACGATCGGCTCATTGGTCGGTAACTGGCGTTGGCTATTCTTTCTATGGGCATTTAGCATAGGTTGGGCGCAGATCTATGTGGGAGTTCACTACCCTTCCGATGTGCTGGCCGGAGCCCTTACAGGCATACTCCTTGGCGGGGTTATTGGTTATGCATTTAACAAAAGATATCAATTACGTATCTTCGAATCAGTAACAACTCCTTCTCGTTGATGGATTTTTTTATATTGGGGGCCCTCATTTTTTTGAATGGCCTTTTTTCAATGTCCGAGATCGCACTGGTGTCCGCCCGAAAAGGCCGACTAGAGAGCCTTTCAGACAAAGGAGATAAAAAGGCACAACTAGCGCTCAAACTCTCTCAGCATCCCGAACGTTTTTTATCGGCCGTGCAAATAGGCATTACCCTGATCTCGATCGTTACCGGGGTGTATTCGGGTGAACGATTCGGAAAAGACCTGCTCCCTTACGTTGAACAGTTGGGAGTACCCGCAGAAGCGGCCGAGACCCTCTCTACCGTACTCATTGTGGTTGTCATAACTTTCTTGTCCATCATTTTTGGCGAGTTGATCCCTAAACGAGTTGGCTTGCTGCGATCTGAAAAGATCGCCAAAGCCGTGGCCGGCCCCATGCAGTCCTTCGCACGACTGACCCACCCTATCGTATGGCTACTCAACCGCAGTAGCGATATTTTTTTTCGCCTCTTCAACATTCGTAAGACCAAAGAAGACGCCATTACCGAAGAGGAGATCAAAACCCTGATTACCGAGGGTACCGAGGCAGGCACCATCGAGGAGGCCGAGCAAGACATCATAGAAAGGGTGTTCCATCTGAGCGACCGCAACATCACTTCGCTCATGACCCACCGTAGCGATATAATCTGGTTCGACAAGAACGATAACGAAGAAAAGATCAAAGAGAAGATCTTACAAGAGCCGCATTCGGCCTATCCCATCTGCAGCGGATCTATCGATTCGATCTTGGGTGTGGTCTCCATCAAGGACCTTTATGTAAGCCCCGATCAACAACCCTTTGGGGAGATCATGCAGCCCGCTTTATTTATTCCTGAGAACCTCTCGGCCTACCAAGTATTGGAACGATTCAAAGCCTCCAAGAACCAGTCCGCATTCATAGTAGATGAGTACGGCAGTATTTTAGGGATGCTTACGCTCAATGATATTCTCGAGGCCATCGTGGGAGAGATCCCGCAAGAGGATGTACCCGACTATGCCATTACCGAGCGAGAGGATGGAAGCTTTTTGGTGGATGCGCAGATACCGTTTTATGATTTCTTGACCCGATTTGAAAAGACCGAGTGGATGAACGAGGGGGAGCAAGACTTCGATACCATGGCCGGCTTTATCTTACACCGTCTGGAGCGTATTCCAAAAGTAGCCGATAAATTAAGTTGGAAAGGATTTACCATCGAGATCATGGACATGGATGGTTATCGGATCGATAAAGTACTCGTAAGCATCAGTGATGAACTGCGAGAAGAGATGCAGCAATAACCATTAGTCAAGGTCAAGGCGTACCGTCTGTGCAGGATAATCTAGCTTGACACTTTTTTTTGCCTTGTCGGTAGTAACGTGAAAAATATTGACCTGATCGGTGAATGTCTCGTATAGCAGTTTAGCAGCACAATCCATATTTCGAATGGGGCCCGTTACATTCGTCACCTCGAGATACACATAGGTGGCCTCTCGCTCGTGCTCAAAACCCAAGTACTGCATGGCCACCGATCTTTCATTGATCCGTAACTGCAGATGCGATTGCACATAGCGGCTGACCAGCGTATCCATACGCTCATGCATCGACGGGTCGATGAGATCGGCCTTTTGACGGAAGAAGGCTTTTAGTGCTGCCTCAAAATCGTCTGTGAATAACTTGCACTGCACTTCGAGCGTACGGTCCGTGGTATTATGACGTATCTCGGTAACGCTCACATGAAAAGGATGCGGGCTCGGTGGTTTTGCGGACCCCCCCGTGGCGTCGCCCCCGGCCATCAGCAACCATAAAAAAAGCGTCAGAACCGTTTGCATAAAATATTTTCTGTTCACAAAACTCTGCATTATTTTCAAGCTTTACGGCAAAAAGATTTTGCAGTGGAAAAGTAAAAACCGTTGTATCATGGAGACCCTGCTGTTTTATTTTCCGTTGGGCTGGGAGCATATCCTAAGCCTCGACGCACTCGACCATCAGGCCTTTTTGGCGGCCATGGGAGCCTCTTTTTTTTTCGTAGACTGGAAAAAACTCCTGGTCGTGATCACAGCCTTTACGGTAGGCCACTCCTTAACGCTTGCCCTTAGCGTACTGAACGTGTTTTCGGTAGAGAGCCGGTGGGTCGAGCTGCTGATTCCGATAACCATTGCCCTGACAGCAGCGCAGCAATGGTGGGGACGTTTTCCGGACCGCAGCAAGACCTTTTTACTGTACGGGTCTGCGCTATTCTTTGGCTTCATTCACGGAATGGGATTTGCCAATAACATCCGCTTTATGCTCTCGCAAGACCAGTCGCTGGGCTGGGGGCTGCTGGGCTTCAATTTAGGGCTCGAAGCCGGGCAACTGATCTTTATGGCCCTGTTTTTACTGGTGGCACAAAGCGCTGTGCGATTCTTGGGCCTGGAGAAACGAAAATGGACCGAATCGGTAGCATTAATTACCTTTGGTTTATCGCTTTTTATGATCGCTCAACGCATACCTTCTATCTAAAAAAGTATCTTAATTAAAACTGCACATAATGAGACCTATTTTGCTCGCCTTTGGATTGTTACTGACAAGCTTCTTGTTTGCCCAGAACATTCAAAACAACCCCAACAGCAACCATGGTAACAAGTTTGAACAACTGGGAACCATCTTTCCAACCCCCAACGAATATCGCACTGCCAGCGGTGCCCCCGGTCCCCGTTATTGGCAACAGCGCTGCGACTATGATATTCGCTGTGAGCTCGACGAAAAAAATCTGATGCTCAAGGGATCCGAAACAGTCACCTACTTCAACAATTCTCCCGACGCTCTTACCTATCTCTGGCTGCAACTCGACGAGAACGAACACAGCTCGGTCAACAATGCCGACTATCAAGATAGCGAGCCCATGAGCCGCCAGATGAGCGTGCAGCAATTAAAGCAACTCGAAGAAAATAAAGGAGACAATGGTTATGGCTTTATGATCCGCAAGCTTACCGATGCCCTCGGCAAACCACTTCGCTACACCATCAATAAAACCATGATGCGGGTAGAGCTGCCCACTCCACTCAAACCCGGACAGCGTTTTGTCTTTATGCTCAACTGGGATTATAAGATCTCGAACCGCATGACCATTGGTGGTCGCGGCGGCTATGAATTTTTTCCAGAGGACGGCAATTACCTTTTTACCATGACGCAGTGGTATCCTCGTCTTTGCGTCTACAGCGACTTTAAGGGTTGGCAAAACCAACAATTTACCGGACGTGGCGAGTTTGCGCTGACCTTCGGAAACTTTAAAGTGCAGATGACCGTTCCTGCCGACCATGTGGTGCTATCGACAGGAGAATGCCAGAATTATCCGATGGTACTCTCCGCGGCTCAACAAGCTCGCTGGAAGCAAGCACAGACCGCTAAAGAACCCATTGAGATCGTAACACTTGCCGAAGCTAAAGCGGCCGAGAAAACAAAGCTTACCACTAAAAAAACCTGGATCTACAAAGCTGATAACGTACGCGACTTTGCCTGGACCTCATCTAGAAAATTTGTATGGGATGCCATGCCCATTACCGTAGAGGGCAAAAAAGTAATGTGCATGAGCGGTTATGGCAAAGAGGCCTACGGACTTTACCGCCCCTACTCTACCAAAGCGGTGGCTCATACCATCAAGACCTATTCTGACTTTACGATCCCTTATCCCTATCCCGTAGCTCAAAGTATAGAGGCCTCCAATGGAATGGAGTACCCTATGATCTGTTTTAACTACGGACGAACCGAAAAGGATGGCACCTACAGCGAGAGCATCAAGAACGGCATGCTTGGGGTGATCATTCACGAGGTAGGACATAATTTCTTTCCAATGATCATCAACAGCGACGAAAGACAGTGGAGCTGGATGGATGAGGGGCTGAACACGTTTGTGGAGTATCTGGCCGAAGAGTTGTGGGACAATAAATTTCCCAGCCGCAGAGGGCCCGCTGCCTATATCACCGATTACATGAAGCTCCCCAAAGATCAACTGGAGCCTATAATGACCAACAGCCATAACATCGTACAGTTCGGCCCCAATGCGTACTCCAAGCCCGCCACCGGGTTGAATATTCTACGCGAGACCATCATGGGTCGCGAGTTGTTCGATTATGCTTTCAAAGAATACGCCAGAAGATGGGCCTTTAAGCATCCGGAACCCGCCGACCTGTTCCGCACACTCGAGGATGCCAGTGGCGAAGACCTCGATTGGTTTTGGAGAGGTTGGTTCTACAGCACCGATGCTTGCGATATCTCACTCGATACCGTCAAATATGCCGTAGCAGACACCAGCCCAGGAAATGTGGGCACAGCCCGTACCACCACCATGCGTCGTGCGGCCGACAAACCCCTGGTCAATTCGTTCGAGGATATCTCCAAGCTGAGAAATCGTACCGATACAACTATTGTTTTCGCGACCGATGCCGACACCACCCTGCGAGATTTTTACTGGCGCTATGCCAGAGGGCTGGAACCCTATGATACTTCTCGCAGAGAGGTCACCATGGGCGGAGGCAGTCCCGAATCCATGACCGAAGAGGAGAAAGCCAAGTACGCTTCACTGCACCAATACGAACTTACCTTCTCTAATAAAGGAGGTCTTATAATGCCCATCATCATTGAGTGGACCTATAAAGACGGAAGCAAAGAAACCGAGAAGATCCCAGCACAGGTATGGCGTCTCAACGAAAAGAAGGTCATCAAATCTTTCGTCAAAGAAAAAGAGGTGGCTTCCATTAAACTCGATCCCATGCGCGAGACCGCCGATATAGACGAAAGCAACAACAGCTGGAGAAATATACCTGCTCCTTCTCGCTTCACCGTATTCAAGCAAGGCCAAATGGGTGGCAGAAGAAGTGGTGGCGGACAAGCGGGCAATCCTATGCAGCGCGCCCAAGAAGCCAAAAAAGGTTTCTGAGCCTGGTGAATGAAACGACTTGTTTTTTTATGGATAGCATGGCTGATCAGTTACCCGATCGTTGCCGCTACGGTCGATACGATATGGGTGGATAGCCCCACCATGAAAAGGTCCTTTCGTTGTGTAGTGGTAGTGCCGGATACAGACCAGAAGTCAAGGCTGCCCGTAACTTACTTACTGCATGGCTACAGCGGAGACTATTCGAACTGGATCAAAAAAGTTCCGGCCCTTGCACGCTACGCTGATCAATTTCGAATGATGATCGTATGCCCGGACGGACAGAATAACTGGTACATCAACAGCCCTGTTGTAGATAGCATTCGATGGGAAACCTATATAGCCGAGGAATTACCTGCATACATCGATAGCCATTACCCTACTGTTGCCGACAGAAAGGCAAGGGCCATTACCGGACTAAGTATGGGAGGACACGGTGGATTGTATCTGGGCCTGAAGCGGTCAGCTGTATTCGGCGCCTGTGGAAGCATGAGTGGTGGTGTAGACCTGCTACCATTCCCTAACAAATGGCAGCTGAATCAATTGCTGGGCGACCCGATCGCGCAAGTCGAAAACTGGAGACAACACTCCGTGCTGCAGTTGTCGGATAAACCCATCGATCAAACCGTTGCCATGATCATTGACTGCGGTACCGAAGATTTTTTCTTTGCAGTAAACGAAGTCTTTCATCAAAAGCTATTGGAAAAAAATATTGCACACGACTATATCGTTCGTCCCGGAAAGCATGATTGGAATTACTGGCGGCAGGCGCTTCCGTACCAACTACTTTTTTTCAATAGGTTTTTTTATGGCGCCACCGGATGAGTCCTCTTCTTGTAATTTATTCATCACGTAATTTTCTTTGGCCAATAATTTACCACTGCGCGGGTCGTAATAGCTGAACACCCCGTGTCGCAGGGAGATACCCTCGTTCTTTACGATCACATCAGCGATCTTTTTATCGGGATCCTTTAGATCGAACACGGCCACCGTATCGTAGGCTTGTTTAGGATCCATGGCCCTCCAGTTCTCCTCGCGGATCAATCCTCCAAAATAGGAGTAATAGAGTTGCTTTCCGTGCAACTTTCCCCAGCGATAATTTTCTTCGGCGATCTTGACACCTTCTAACGAAAAACGTTTCCAGACACCCTCTTTCGCGTCATCGAAAAAATGCCCCTCTTCTTCGTATCCCCTTTCGCCTCGCAGCTCGGGCACCGATACTACCCAGGGGCCCTGTCTTTTACCGGCCAGATCGACCCTATTGAGCGTATCGCCCCGACGGGTAAGCATAAAGTCTTTGTACTGTGCCGAAAGCTGCAGGCCCTGTAGCAGTAAAATCAGTAGAAATGCGCGCATTTTAGTAAGTTTGATTGATCGGGAACAGCCCCCTAAAATACTCTGTTATGCAAGTTAAACCATCTGCCCTGCTCCACCTGATGCTGGGCCTACTCTTATCCACTACCGCCCTTGTAGCAAACGCGCAAATAGCCCCCACTTCGGGTGCCGAACGTTTACGCTCTCTGGCACAACGCTCCTCGTTATTTGGAGACAGCTTGCTCAATAGCGTATCGTTTCGCTCCATAGGCCCCTCCATTATGAGCGGACGCGTAGTAGACGTGGAGGCCAACCCAACCGATCCTACCGAATTCTATGTGGCTTATGCCACCGGTGGTCTCTGGCACACTATCAATAACGGACAAAGCTTTACCCCTATTATGGATAGCCTCGATATTCATTTTCTGGGTGATATTGCCATTAACTGGTCTAGCAATCCCCGATTGATCTGGGCCGGAACCGGTGAGGCCAATAGTAGTCGCTCCTCGTATGCGGGCACGGGCATCTATGTCTCTTCGGATAATGGAAAAAGCTGGCAATACCGAGGTCTGCCCGAATCACATCATATTGGCGACATTGAGTTGCACCCTTCCGATCCCAAGATTGCCTGGGTGGCAGTACTGGGGCATCTTTACACCGACAACAACGAGAGAGGCGTTTACAAGACGACCGACGGAGGAAACACCTGGCAACAAACACTTTTTGTCGACGGGCAAACGGGCTGTGTAGATCTGGCGCTCGATCCTGCCAACCCCAATCAATTATTGGCTGCCATGTGGCAAAAGAACCGAAAGGCCTGGAAGTTCGAAGAAAGCGGACCCGGAAGCGGCATCTATCGCAGCTCCGACGGTGGTAGCACCTGGCAAAAAACATCGGGAGAGGGAAGCGGCTTTCCGCAAGGAAATAAGATCGGTCGAATAGGCATTTGCTATTTTCCGGGCAACTCGCAGATCGCCTATGCCATCGTAGATAACAACACGCCGCTTACGGCAAAAAAATCAACGACCGACTCCTCTTATAACAAAGAAGATCTTCGCCAATTGACCGTGGCACAATTCGTAGCGCTCGATAGTATCAAACTCGATCGATTCTTGCGTAAGAATCGCTTTCCCAGACAGACGACTGTATCCCAGCTTAAAGAAAAGGTAGCGGCCGGCAACTTAGCCCCCTCGGTATTATGGGATTGGCTGGATAGTGACGACGGATTTCAGAACAGTGGCATAGCGGGCTGCGAAGTATACCGAAGCAATGACGGTGGACGTACCTGGGCAAAGACGCACGAAAAGCCTATTGGCATCTTCAACACCTACGGGTACTACTTTGCCAAAGTATATACTTCGTATCAAAACGCCGACAAAGTGTACATACTTGGCTTTAGTTCGCAAGTATCCACCGATGGTGGCAAGACCTTTACCAATATGGACAAGGGCAATGTACATGCCGACCATCATGCGTTGTGGGTCAATCCTAAAAGAGATGGTCATATCATCAACGGAAATGACGGAGGCGTAAACATTAGCTATGACACCGGTAAAAATTGGTTCAAGGCCAATACTCCTGCCGTAGGCCAGTACTATGCCATTACGACCGACGATGCCAAGCCCTACAATGTCTATGGCGGGTTGCAAGACAATGGAAGTTGGTGGGGGCCTTCCAACCACAAAGAAGATATCGGCTGGATAGATGCGGGGCAGTACGGATTTAAAATGATCAATGGCGGAGACGGTATGCAGGCGCAAGTAGACAAAAGAGATAACAATACGGTGTACTCAGGTTCACAATTTGGTGTTTATGCCCGGTATCAAAAAGACAAGCCCGGTGTTGCCAAAAACATTCGTCCGCAACACCAACTAGGCGAAAGGCCGCTGCGCTTTAATTGGCAGACCCCTATTTTACTCAGCAGACATAACCAAGACATCCTCTACTACGGAGCCAACAGACTCTACCGATCGCTGAATAAAGCAGATACCCTGCTGCTGATGAGCGCTGATCTTACCAAGGGTGGCCAAGCCGGTAATGTTCCTTACGGAACCATCACTACCATCGATGAATCACCGCTTCGTTTTGGAATGCTCTACGTTGGAACCGATGACGGCAATTTGCACCGCTCCGACGATGGCGGGTATACTTGGTCCGTCTTACACCGAACTATCGCTGGTGAAAAAAGTAAGACGGCTAAGCCTACCGTTGCAGGGTTAGATACCCGACAACTCTGGGTAAGTCGCGTAGTGGCCTCACAACATAATGAAAACAGGGTCTATGTAACCCTCAATGGTTATCGCGCTGATAATTTTGAACCCTTTGTCTATGTTAGCGAAGACAAGGGCGTTACCTGGCAATCCATAGCTGGCAACTTACCACTTGAATCGGTAAACGTAATAAGAGAGGACCCTAAAAATGCCAACCTCCTCTATGTAGGAACGGATGGTGGTCTTTATGTGAGTTTTGATGGCGGAAAAAGCTACAAGGCCTGGCAGACCGGTATGCCACGCTCCGTACCCGTGCATGACATTGCGATTCAGCAACGAGATAACGAGATCGTCATCGGCACGCATGGCCGCAGCTTGTACATAGGAAAATTAGATAAACTACAAAAGAAGTAACGACCGATCAACTACGCTGCATCAGCCATTGTAGGGCCAGGGCATAGCCCTCTAGTCCTAAGCCACAAATGGTACCCGCAGCCTTGGGGCTTACAAAGGAATGCCTGCGAAACTCCTCACGAGCATGCACATTAGAAATGTGCACCTCAATGACCGGCGCCTTGATGGCCGCGACCGCATCGCCAATGGCCACCGACGTGTGTGTGTAACCACCGGGATTTAAAATGATCCCATCGCAAGAAAAACCGGCTCGTTGTATCTCGTTGATCAATTCGCCTTCTACATTACTCTGGTAATACTCGATGGTAACGGCCGCGAATCGCTCTCGAAGCGATGCTAAGAATGTTTCAAATGATTGTGCGCCATATACTTCCGGCTCTCGCTTACCCAGCAAATTCAAATTGGGACCATTGATAATGGCGATTGTCATGACTAATTTTTTGAGGCCCTGATCATGTCAATGAACTGATCGAACAGATAGCGGCTGTCGTGCGGGCCCGGTGTGGCCTCAGGGTGATATTGCACCGAGAAAGCAGGCTTGCCTTTTACCCTGATTCCTTCGATCGACTGGTCATTGAGATTTACGTGCGTAATTTGAATATGATCGGCTTTTTTTACGGCGGCCGGATCTACCCCAAATCCATGATTTTGCGTGGTGATCTCGGAGCGGCCTGTCTCCAAATTTTTTACCGGATGGTTGAGCCCGCGATGTCCGTGATGCATCTTAAAAGTGGGAATATCGTTGGCCAGTGCCAGTAATTGATGTCCCAGGCAAATGCCGAAAAGCGGCTTTCCTTCGTTCATCACCTCCTTTACGAACGAGACAGCATAATCCATGGGAGCCGGATCGCCAGGCCCGTTCGATATAAAATACCCACTGGGGTCAAACTGCTTTACCTCTTGAAGCGACGTACGGGCCGGAAACACTTTTACATGTGCTCCGCGCTCGACCATACATTGCAAGATATTTCGCTTTACTCCGTAGTCCATTACGGCGATACGAATGTCAGCGTTGGCATCGCCCAGTTCGTAGGCCTTGGCCGTACTCACCTTTGAGGCCAGCTCTAAGCCATCCATATTGGGCACTGCCTGTAACTTTTTTTGTAAGGCCTCTATATCGGTGGTCTCCGAAGAGATGATACAATTCATGGCGCCCTTCGTGCGAATATGAGCCACCAGTGAGCGCGTATCAACGCCCTCTATAGAGACCACGCCACTTTTTTCCAGGTATTCCTGTAACGAGGCAGTGGCTTGCCGACGAGAATAAAGTGCTTCGAGATTTCTGCCAATGAGTCCACTGATCTTGATGCTGTCGGATTCCACATCAAGGTCCTTTACGCCATAATTGCCCACATGGGCCGTATTCATGATAAGGATCTGCCCAAAATAGCTGGGATCGGTAAAGACCTCTTGGTAGCCGGTCATGCCGGTATTAAAACAGATCTCGCCGGTCGTTGTGCCGATGGCACCGAAGGCCAGACCATGATGGACCGTTCCGTCAGCGAGCACCAAAACAGCGGGGGTAGATGAGGAGGGCATAATCGTAGGGTTACAGTAAAAACAAATTGCGTAAAAATAATGCTTTTGCCCCTGCCAACACCCAAAGATGTGCACAAATTATACCAGCGGCTCTTGCTGGCTCAGGCAATGAAAACTACCCAGTCCCCAAATAATATCGACCGAATCGATGCCTACCACCCTTCGATCCGGAAAACACTGCTCAATAATACGAAGTGCCGTGTCGTCTTGCTTGCAGTTAAATACGGGCACGATCACCGAACGATTGGCAATATAAAAGTTGGCATAGGAACAAGGTAAGCGCTGCTCCTCGTAAACAAGGGCCGGTGGCATCGGCAGCTCAATGATATTGAGCGATCGATCACCCGGCAACCGCATGGCCTTGAGCTGGCGAAGATTGGTTTGCAGCAACTCATAATTGTCATCGTTACGATCCGTCTCTACCGTGGCCAGCACCGTATCGGCATTAACGAAGCGAACCGTGTCGTCGATATGTCCGTCCGTATCGTCTCCTACGATCCCTTCATCTACCCATAAGATCTGTTCCACTCCGTAATAGTCGCGCAAGTATTGCTCTATCTGGTCTTGGTTCAAGTGAGGATTGCGATTGGGATTTAATAAGCAGGCCGTGGAGGTTAGCAACGTGCCAGCCCCGTTAAACTCTACACTACCCCCCTCCATCACAATACCGGGATGCCACACCGGCATTTGGTAGTGCTCGGCAATACGGGTAGGAATCACATCATCGAGATCGTAAGGCGGATACTTGTTTCCCCACGCGTTATATCCCCAATCAACAATTACTTTTTTTTGAGCGGCCGCAGGGTTGATCAAAAAAGCAGGGCCATGGTCTCTGCACCAGGCATCATTGGTGTGATGATGAAAAAAATCAACTTTCGAAAGATCTACATCAAAACGAAGTAACCAGTCGGTGGCTTGTTGTTGCATAGCCGCATCGGCCACATTGATCTTGACCTGCTCACCTTGGGTCAGCTCTTTTATGAACTTGACATAACTGGGATAGATGGTTTGGATCTTGCCGGGCCACGAAGCCTCCTTATGAGGCCAGCTGAGCCAGGTGGCAGCATGGGGAGCAAACTCCGCAGGAAAATAATAACCCAGCTCTCTGGGTGTGCGCTGGTCAGTATTCATCTACATAACGCTTGGTGATGGGCTGATACGAATCGATACGACGATCTCTTAAGAAAGGCCAATGCGTTCTGTAATGATCGGTCTTTGAAAGATCGAGTGTAACAACGGCCGTTTCTTCTTTGTCGTGCGAGCCTTGCCAAATGAGGGTTCCAAAAGGATTTGACACAAAAGATCCGCCCCAAAACTGCATGGCCCCATTTTGCTCCAATCCCACTCTATTGACGCTGACGACATGAACGCCATTGGCCACCGCATGACTTCGTTGCATGGTTTGCCAGGCTCCGTATTGTTCGGTATTGGTCGCCTGGTCTTGACTGGTGGCCCATCCAATGGCCGTTGGATAAAATAGAATTTCGGCACCCATCAGCGCTGTAATACGCGCAGCCTCGGGATACCACTGGTCCCAGCAGATGAGTACGCCAATGGTGGCAAACTTTGTTTTAAAAACTTTATAACCAAGATCGCCGGGCGTAAAGTAAAATTTCTCGTAATAAGCCGGATCGTCAGGGATGTGCATCTTTCTGTACTTACCCAAATAACTTCCATCGGCATCGATAACAGCAGTGGTATTATGATAAAGTCCCTCGGCCCGCTTCTCGAAGAGCGAAGCCACGATCACAACACCCAATCGCTTGGCTACCTGTTGCAACGCCTCTGTGGAAGGACCGGGAATGGGCTCAGCCAACTGAAAATTCTCGTATGCCTCTACATCGCAAAAGTAAAGAGATGTAAAAAGCTCTTGCAAGCAGATCACCTGAGCACCCTTGGCGGCCGCTTGTTCGACCTCTCTGATAGCCTTGCCCAGATTATCTGCTTTGTTATGGGAGCAACTCATCTGCACCAAGCCAACTGATACCGATCTCATAGGCATTGTTTATGGCGCAAAAATAACCCATTGAGCGCAGTGAAGCTCTAAAATATAGAAGACAAAAAAATGCCCCTCGAGAGGAGGGGCATTGATATAATCAGATCCTTTAAACTTATTCGGCGGCAGGGGTCTCTTCGGCAGAGGCTTCCGTGGCTGCAGGAGCTGCTGCTGGTGCGGCAGCTTTTTTGCGTGAGCCGGAACGACGGGTTTTCTTGGCCGTGGTCTTTTCTTCGCCTTTACCCTTACCATAGATCTCGTTAAAATCCACCAGCTCGATCATGGACGTATCGGCATTATCTCCGGTACGGAATCTCAATTTGATGATGCGGGTGTAACCTCCGGGACGACCGGCCACTTTTTCGGCAACGGCGCCAAAGAGTTCCTTAACGGCCTCTTTGTCTTGCAGATAGCTGAATACTACACGACGTTGATTGGTGGTGTTCTCTTTAGCCTTGGTAATGATAGGCTCAACATATACGCGCAGGGCCTTGGCCTTGGCAGTAGTAGTTACGATACGCTTGTGTGCGATAAGCTGACAAGCCAGATTGCTCAACAGGGCATCTCTGTGGGCTTTCTTTCTACCCAGGTTGTTTACTTTGTCTCCGTGACGCATGACATTTTGTTTTATGAACACTGCACCGTGTCAGGAATTGCAGTGGTTGCCCCTCTTTGCAAAGGGCGTGATTGAATAAATTTAGAACTCGCTCAGGTCGATACCCAACTTCACCAGATCCATTCCAAAGTGCAAGCCTCTTTCTGACAGCACTTGCTCGATCTCGGACAATGACTTTTGTCCGAAGTTGCGGAATTTCATCAGGTCTTCTTGCTCGTATTGTACCAACTCGCTTAGTGAATTGATCTTAGCGGCTTTCAGACAGTTAAAGGCACGAACAGAAAGATCGAGGTCCTCAAGCGGAGTCTTCAGCACTTTGCGCAGTTGCAAGGTTTGCTCATCGACCAGATCTTCTTTCTTTTCTTCTTTATTATCGAAGGTGATGTTCTCGTCGGTGATGATCATCAAATGTTGGATCAGGATACGAGAGGCCTGCTTTACAGCTTCCTCGGGATGGATCGTTCCATCGGTGGCCACTTCCATGATCAACTTTTCGAAGTCGGTACGCTGCTCCACACGAGTATTCTCGATACTGTATTTAACGTTCTTGATGGGTGTGTAGATGGCATCGACAGGAATATATCCCAACGGAGCATCTTTAGGCTTGTTGTCTTCGGCAGATACATACCCACGGCCCTTACCGATAGTCAGCTCCATGTCCAGACGGGCAGAACCATCAAGGGTACAGATGAGCAACTCAGGGTTCATGATCTGAAAAGACTGGGTGTTCTCCCCGATCAGGGCAGCGGTAAACTCCGTCTTATTCTTAATAGAAAGGCTGATCTTCTCAGCGGTAAACTCCTGATCGCCGATCTTCTTGAAGCGAACTTGTTTGAGGTTCAGCAACATTTCGACCACGTCTTCGCTAATACCCTTTAGGGTAGCGAACTCATGATCGACGCCTTCGATCTTGATACCGACGATAGCATACCCCTCGAGGGAGTTAAGTAATACACGACGCAGGGCATTACCGATGGTTACCCCATATCCGGGCTCCAACGGACGAAACTCGAACTGCGCATGAAAGTCGGATGCTTTCTGAAGAATGATCTTATCGGGCTTTTGAAAATTCAGGATGGCCATAGTTGATTACTTTAAATGGTAAGGAAAAACTCCTCGTTATTACTTAGAGTACAATTCGACAATAAGTTGCTCCTTGATATTCTCGGGCACGCTCTCTCTTTCGGGATAAGCGATAAAGGTTCCCTTGACAGCGGTCTCGTTGAAGTCGATCCAATTGTACTTGGGATTCTTTCCGCGAATAGCTCCGGCGATGGAAGCGCGCTCTTTGCTGCTGACCTTGATGGTTACCACATCACCTGGCTTTAATTGAAAAGAAGGTACGTTAACTACCTTGCCGTTCACTTCAACGTGCTTATGGCTTACCAATTGACGGGCAGCCGGACGAGAGGGAGCGATCCCCATACGGAATACCGTATTGTCCAGACGGGCCTCAAGTAACTGGATGAGGTTCTCACCGGTTACCCCCTTGCGGCGGGCGGCTTCCTCGAATGTTTTGCGGAATTGTTTTTCCAATACCCCGTAGGTGTATTTGGCTTTTTGCTTCTCACGCAATTGCAGGGCATATTCGCCGAGCGATTTACGCTTACGCTTTTCTCCATGCTGACCGGGAGGATTACTGTTCTTACCCAGCCATTTTCCATTGCCCAAAATGGGCTCCCCGAAAATACGGGAGATCTTGGTCTTAGGACCATTGTACCTTGCCATAGTGATTGTTCATTTAAGCTTTTTTAAAAACCGGTGACGCGATCGGTAAAAAGCTTTTAAAAAATTAATCGCGCACCCTTTTATAAAATGAAACGCAAATGGCGTATGTCAATTAAACTCGTCTCTTCTTGGGAGGACGGCAGCCATTGTGAGGCATTGGCGTAACGTCCTTGATCATCACCACCTCGATACCACTTTGTGACAACGAGCGAATGGCACCCTCACGACCTGAGCCGGGTCCTTTAACGTAGACGTCTACGCGCTTGAGACCTGCATCAAAGGCGGCACGGGCTGCATCTGCAGCGGCCGTTTGAGCGGCATAAGGAGTATTCTTTTTAGATCCGCGGAATCCCATTTTGCCGGCACTGCTCCAAGAGATCACCTGACCGGTCTTATTGGTAAGACTGATGATGATATTATTGAAAGTAGCGGAGATGTGGGCGTCGCCGTAGGCGTCTACCTTCACCACTCTTTTCTTAGCGGCGGCCTTGGCGCTGGGTTGCTGTTGTTGTGCTTTTGCCATGATGATTGGATGATCGTCTGTTAATTATTTTTTAGCTGCCTTCTTCTTACCGGCAACGGTTTTACGTTTTCCTTTACGGGTACGGCTGTTCGTCTTGGTACGCTGTCCACGAACGGGCAGACCCTTACGATGACGAAGACCGCGATAGCAAGCGATATCGAGCAAACGCTTGATGCTCATCTGAACTTCAGAACGAAGCTGACCTTCTACTTTCAGCTCTTCGGTGATGACGGAACGAATGGCATTGAGCTCATCGTCGTTCCACTCGTGCACTTTCTTGTTGCGATCAATGCTGTGCTTGTCGAGAATGTAACGGGCAGTGGCAGGACCAATTCCGAAGATATAGGTGAGACCGATCTCCCCTCTTTTGTTTTTTGGTAAATCAACACCGGCAATACGAGCCATAATAGTTTGTTATTGTTGAATAGGTTATTGACTAAGATTATCCCTGGCGTTGCTTGAAGCGGGGATTCTTTTTGTTAATGATGTACAGCTTGCCTTTGCGACGAACGATCTTACAGTCTACGCTGCGCTTTTTGATGGAGGCTCTTACTTTCATCTTGTTTTATTTTTCGGTCTTATTTGTATCGGAAATTGATCCGACCCCTTGTCAGATCGTAGGGCGAAAGCTCAACTCCTACTTTGTCACCGGGCAGAATGCGGATGTAATGCATCCTCATTTTTCCGGAGATCGTGGCCAGGATCTCGTGACCGTTTTCAAGCTTAACTCTGAACATGGCATTTGACAATGCTTCCAGAATGATTCCATCTTGCTTGATCAGCGGTTGTTTCGACATACGATTTTAAGGGGTGCAAAGATAGGTCGTTATCAGGGAATAACGAAGAAAATCGCCGATTTTTTCCCCGACGGTGGAAAACCCGGAGACTGGCGCAGAAAAATAATCACAAAATAATGTATTTCAGCTATTTACAAGCTGCTCTCAAAGGCACGACCCATACCCCTTCTACTCGGCCCAGCTCATTACGTAGTCGCCGTTCTCGATCTCGAGGGCCTGGCGGGTCAGCATGAGCGGACGAAAGGTGTCGACCATAACAGCGAGTTCTTTGGTCTCTTTCGCGCCAATACTTTTTTCGACCGCGCCCGGATGCGGACCATGCGGAATACCGGCCGGATGCAGGGTGATCATACCGCGGGTTACCGATTTGCGGCTCATAAAATCGCCATCTACATAATAGATGACCTCATCACTGTCAATATTGGAATGATTGTAAGGAGCAGGAATGGCTTGGGGATGATAATCGAACAGACGAGGTACAAAAGAGCAAACCACGAACGCATCTGTCTCGAAGGTTTGGTGAATGGGAGGAGGCATGTGCACACGTCCGGTGATGGGTTCAAAATCGTGAATGGAGAAGATGAAAGGATAACAACATCCATCCCACCCTACCACATCGAAGGGATGCGTACCGTAATGAAGCCCATAGAGCACCCCTTTCTTTTTGGCCTTGATCAAAAAATCGCCCTTTTGATCGATGGTCACTAAGTCTTGTGGCGGACGAATATCCCTTTCGCAATAGGGAGAATGTTCCATCAATTGACCACGAAGACTGGTGTAGCGCTTCGGATAACGAAGTGGTGTAAAAGACTCTACGATAAAGAGTCGGTTTTCGGGAGTATCAAAATGTATTTGGTAAATGGTGCCGCGGGGCAACATAATATAATCGCCGTAGCTAAATGGTAATTGACCGTACTGTGTCTTGACCGTACCGCTGCCCTCGTGTACAAAGATCAACTCGTCTCCATCGGTATTCTTGTAGAAATAATCGGTAGTGCTTAGACGCGGAGCTGCCAAAACAATATGACAATCTCCATTGACCAACACAGGTATACGACTTTGGAGATAGTCGTCGATACGAGGAACCTTAAATCCCTCGAAGCTGCGATGACGAAGCATTTTCTCCTCTGCCACTTGAGGTGATACATCCTGCTGAGGTTCGGTGCGAATGATCTGCGTGGGCGGATGGCAGTGATAGAGCAATGCGTAGTCATCGCTGAATCCTTCGGTAGAAAATAACTGTTCGCTGTACAGGGTACCATCGGGCTTTCTGAACTGTGTATGCCGCTTATGCGGAATGGAACCCAATGTATAATAGTGAGGCATAGCTGTTGTTTAAGAGATCAATTACATGCCGGGGAACCAAGGACGGCCCACGATCTCACGAAAAGGCCAAGGCATGGCAGCCAAAATCATGAGCAAAGAGATCAGCAGCATGTAGGCGACCGGCTTAAATGCTAGTGCTTTGGCTTTGGTGCGAGCCCAGGTGATCAGCACAATGGCCGAGATCATTAAAAAGGGATGTTCGATTAGGTAGAACCGGTAAAACCCATCCTTCATTACAGATACACCCTCAGGCACGTTACCCCACGAGTAGCGACCGCCCAAAATTTGATAAAGACCGATCAATAACATGGTGTGGGCAGCGATCATCAAAAAAAGACTGGTCGATCTGACCGACTCTTTTTTAGAGAAGGCCTGTATGATAGAGAGCAACAAGAGCACAAGAACCACCCAGCGAAGCGCGTTGTGCAGGTGTAATAGTCCGGTTTCCATAAGCTTGATTTTGTATGAACCAAATATAGCAAATCTCTTTGCTTATTCTATCCAATCGGCCACAAAGACGTTGGTATCGCGGGTGCCTCCATTGTTGCGGTTACTGGCAAAAACGATCTTCTTTCCATTGGGAGAGAACATGGGAAAAGCGTCAAAACCCTTGTCGCGGCTGATCTTTTGAAGGTTGGTGCCATCTTCGTTGATGGTATAAAGATTGAATGGAAAGCCCCGTTTGTACTCATGATTCGAGGCAAAGATGATGCGTTTGCTGTCGGGCATAAATACCGGCGCCCAGTTGGCCTGACCGTACTGTGTAACTTGTCGGGCATTGCTGCCATCGGCGTTTGCCACCCACACCTCCATATTCGTAGGAGCCACCAGATCTTGGGCTAATAACTCCTTATACTCGTTTATCTGCTCTGGAGTTTGTGGACGAGAGGCTCGCCAGATAATTTTTTTTCCATCGGGGCTAAACCAAGCGCCCCCATCATACCCCAGTGTATTAGTGATTCGTTTTTCTTTTCCGGTAGCCAACTCCATGATGTAAAGTTCAATATCTCCGTCTTTGGTGCTGGTGTAGATCATCTTTTTTCCATCGGGAGAGAGGGTCGCCTCGGCATCATAATAGGGAGAGTTGGTGAGTTGCTTTTTAATGTTTCCGTCTAGGTCGGCCATAAAAATATCGTACCCTTTATAGAGAGGCCAGATGTATTTGTTACCATACTTGGCGCGGTCAGGTACCGGTGGGCAAACCTCACTGGACAGATGCGTAGACGCATAGATGACATGCTTGTTGTCGTAGGTAAAATAGGCACACGTGGTGCGACCCTTTCCGGTGCTGACCATCTTGTACGTAAAGGGCTCACTGGCCTTGGCAGGCACCTTGCCCACAAAGATCTGGTCGCAGGGAATGCCATCTTTGACCGAGGTACGCTGAAAGACCAGCATCTTGCCATCAAAACTCCAATAGGCCTCTGCATTGTCGCCGCCGAATGTCAATTGACGGATGTTGCGCAGATGGGTTTCGTCGGCATACCGAAGTGAATCAGCATCGGCGGTCTGTGCCCTTAACTGGATACATCCGCTCAACACGAAAAGCAATAACAAAAGACGGGTCGCGTTAGATCGTAAGAATTGTACCATACTACATCTTTAAAGGTTGCAAAACTATCTTTGTATCCACATATAACTGTCAACCAAATGTCAAACCTTAGCCCGTTTTTGAGCAGCCCGTCCGGACCGGTTTTGGCCTTTTCCCGGACCGGCCTTTCATACAAAGAAAACAACGCTGGCAAGGTAAGGTGGATCGCCCTACTTATGACCTGTTTGGTGGTATTTATGAGCTGCGAATCGCCATTGTCTGAGAACGCCTCGACAGTATCCACTAGTATGCCCGAGACTAATTCCGAAGCCCTTGCAGCAGGCGATACCCACAGCACGGGAGATAGCCTACTGGCATCGCCACTTCAATTAGCGTATGCCCGGGCACTGCGAATGGCCGAGGGGGGCGACCCCGCTACCCTGCTGCTCTGCGACTCGCTGTTGGCCCAACAGGGCCCCCGGGGAGGAGCCGAGCCCTATTACTACAAAGGCATCTATTACACTACCCTAAAACAGCCCCAAAAAGCAATCGCCTGGTTCGACAAGACCATCGAGACCGACTACAACTTTTTTGAAGCCTATATAGAAAAAAGTGCGTTGCTTATAGAGGCTAGCCAATATGAGCCTGCTTACAAAGAATTGGAGTTGCTGCGTACCTTATCGCCCGGCTATGCCCCCGTGCATTACTGGCTAGGCAAATGGGCTCTTCTTCAGAATAAGAAGCAAATGGCCATCCGGCATTACCGCCTGGCGCTGTCGCTAGACAGTACGTTGACCGAAGCCCGGCTGGCCCTTGAGCAGCTTGAAAAATGATCAGTATCTTGCAGCCATGCCACTTGTAGCTCCCTCGCTTCTTTCGGCCAACTTTTTGCAATTGCAAAAAGACTGCGACATGCTTAATGACAGCCAGGCCGACTGGTATCACCTCGATGTGATGGACGGACGGTTCGTTCCTAACATCAGCTTCGGACCCATGCTGATCAGTTTTTTTAGAAAGGCCACGAGTAAGACCTGTGATGTGCATTTGATGATCGAGGAGCCTGAGCGCTATGCAGCAGATTTTCAGCAGGCGGGTGCAGACATCATTACTATTCATGCAGAGGCTTGCATCCATTTACACCGTAATATTCAGCAATTAAAAAGTTTGGGCGTTAAGGCCGGAGTGGCACTCAACCCCCATACCCCTATACAGGTACTCAGCGAGATCATTCGCGAGATAGACCTGGTCTGTCTGATGAGCGTGAACCCCGGATTTGGCGGACAACAATTTATACCCCACACGTTGGTCAAGATCCGCGAACTAAAAGAAATGATCAACAGCAGTGGATCCAAGGCACTGATAGAGATAGATGGTGGCGTAACCCTCGACAATGCCCCTTCTATTGTAGCAGCCGGGGCTGATGTGTTGGTCGCCGGCAACACGGTCTTTAAAGCCGCCGATCCGATCGCCACCATTGCGCAACTCAAAAAAACAGTGGCTGCTTAGTTCATGCGCTGGGTATTAAAAAAATTTCAGGAGCTGACCGGCGATGAACTCTATGCCCTACTCCGGCTACGTGCAGAGGTATTCGTAGTAGAGCAATCCTGCGCTTTTCAGGATCTCGATAACAAAGACCAGCCCTCTTATCATTTACTGGGATATCAGAATGACGAACTGGTGGCTTACACCCGCTTGGTACCGCCGGGCATCTCTTACGAAGCTGCCTCTATCGGCAGGGTGGTCACCTCGCCCGCGCACCGAAGAAAAGGACTTGGCATAGAGCTGATGCAGGTGTCGATCGAACACTGCGAGCGACTTTATGATCCCACGACCCTCGTGATCGGAGCGCAATGTTACTTGCAAAAATTTTACGAGTCGTTCGGATTTGTACAATCCGGAGAGATCTATCTCGAAGATGGCATAGAGCACATAGAAATGACCCGCCGACGGTAAAGATCACTTAGTGAAGTTCGGGCGCTAAAAACCGGGCAGTATGCGTATCGGTGTCTCGCACCATTTCTTCGGGGGTTCCGGCAAACAAGATTTTTCCGCCTCCATCACCGCCCTCGGGACCCAGATCGATAATATGATCGGCCAGCTTGATGATATCCATGTGATGTTCAATGACCAGCACCGTGTTGCCCCGCTCCACTAACCTATTCAGCACTTCGGTCAGTTGCCGAATGTCTTCGAAATGCAATCCAGTGGTAGGCTCATCCAAAATGTAAAATGTTTTTCCGGTATCTCGCTTGGCCAGCTCCGTAGATAACTTGATGCGCTGTGCCTCGCCACCGCTTAGGGTGAGTGCCGACTGTCCCAATGTTATATAACCCAACCCTACCTCGTACAACACCTTGATCTTTCTGTACAAGTAAGGAACAGGCTGAAAAAATTCCATGGCCTCCTCTACCGTCATCTCCAAAACATCGGCGATGGATTTTCCTTTGTAACGCACCTCGAGTGTCTCACGATTATATCTTTTTCCGTTGCAGGTTTGACAGTGCACATAGACATCGGGCAAAAAATTCATTTCGATCACTTTCATTCCGCCTCCCTCACAATCGGCACACCGACCTGTCTTTACGTTAAAGGAGAACCGACCCGCTCCATATCCCCTTACTTTGCTTTCGGGTAGCGAAGCAAACAACGTACGAATATCCGCAAAGAAACCGCAGTAGGTGGCCGGATTGCTGCGCGGCGTGCGCCCAATGGGTGCCTGGTCGATCTCGATCACCTTGTCGACATGCTCCAACCCTTTTACTTCTTTATAAGCAAGTGGCTGCTGTCTCGAACCATAGGCATGCTGCGATAAAATGGGATACAGGGTTTCGTTGATCAGCGTGGATTTACCGGAGCCACTCACACCGGTCACTACGATAAAGGTTCCCAATGGAAAACGGGCCGTTACTTGGTGTAAATTATTGCCAGACGCACCGCTTAACACAATGGCATGGCCAGATCCTTTTCTTCGTGAGGATGGCAGTGGCAACGAATAATGCCCGTTGAGATAACCGGCCGTAAGGGTCTTTAATTTTTTGACTTGGGCGGGCGTTCCCGCTGCTACAATTTTTCCTCCATGTATACCCGCCTTTGGGCCGATATCGATCAAATAATCGGCCGCTAACATGATGTCCTTGTCATGCTCCACCACTAGAATACTATTGCCTATGTCTCGCAACTGCTTGAGAGCATCGATCAGTCGCTGGTTATCTCGTTGATGCAGTCCGATGGAGGGCTCATCAAGAATATAGGTGATGCCTTGCAACTGGCTTCCGATCTGCGTAGCCAAGCGAATTCGCTGCGATTCTCCCCCGCTTAGCGTACGCGTACCCCTGTTGAGTGTCAAATAACCAAGCCCCACGTTGAGCAAAAATTGTAACCTTTCTCTGATCTCTTTGAGTACATCCTTGGCAATGGCCTTTTGCTTGTTATCGAGCATCAACTCTATACCATCGAACCAGGCTGCCAAATTATCGAGGTTCAACTGGCTTAATTCGGCAATGTTTCGACCATTGACCTTAAACCAACGACTTTCCTTTTTTAGTCGAGTACCCTCGCAAGCCTCACAAGGACGCACCTCCATAAAATCTTCGGCCCACTCACGAATGGAATCACTGTAAGGGCTCGCATACCAGCGAAGCAATACATTCACGACGCCTTCAAAGGGAGCCGATGCATCGAACTTGGCATCTGCAAAATCTATCTCGGCTGGTTTTCCTTCGCTGTTCGCATATAGCAAGATGTTGAGCTGGGCTTTCGAGAGTTCGCTCAGTGGTTTTTGCAACGATATCTTGTGCTGCCGGGCCAATTCTTGCGCTTGTTTATAGACCCAGGCATCCCTCGCCTCACCCAACGGTGCAATGCCACCCTCGCTGATCGATAACGAAGTATCCGGCATTAGCTTTTCCATGCTCACCTGGTGTTGTACCCCCAGTCCTTTACAAACCGGGCAGGCTCCGTATGGGGAATTAAACGAGAAGGCATTGGGGGAAGGCTCCTCGTAGCTGATACCCGTGTCTTCGCACATCAGCTGACGGGAATATTGGATCAACTTGTCTTGCTCGGTTAGTACGAACAACAACCCCTTGCCCAGTTTCAGGGCTTGCTGAACACTGGCGCTAAGGCGAGGTCGGAGATCATCGCTCACTTGCATCCGGTCTACAACCAACTCTATGTCGTGTATCACATAGCGATCCAACTGCATGCGCGCCGTCATCTCCCGTATCTCGCCATCTACGCGCATTTTTACAAATCCTCTTTTGCGCCACTCTTCGAATAACTCGCGATAGTGTCCCTTGCGGCCACGCACCAAGGGTGCCAGCACTGTGATCTTTTTTCCCAGACAAGTCGAAAAAATATTTTGAACGATCTCTTCTTCGCTCCACTTTACCATCGGCTTACCGGTCTCATAAGAAAAAGCCTGACCAGCCCTGGCAAATAGCAGTCGTAAAAAATCATAAACTTCTGTAACCGTACCTACCGTGGAGCGCGGGTTTTTGTTGGTGGTCTTTTGCTCAATAGCGATAACAGGTGAGAGCCCCGTAATGCGATCAACATCGGGCCTTTCCATATCACCCATAAATTGCCGGGCGTAGGCACCGAATGTTTCCATGTAACGACGTTGCCCCTCGGCATAAAGCGTGTCAAAAGCAAGCGACGATTTACCGGAACCGCTAATGCCCGTTATGACCACCAATTGATTTTTGGGAATACGAATGTCGAGGTCCTTAAGATTGTGCTCCCTGGCTCCGGATACCACAATAGCGTCCGTTTCGGGAGCGGTGGAAGTGGAGGCAACGACTGATTTTCGGGGCATAAGAGCTTACAAAGATAGGTGGTGCGTCGACCTTTTTGCCGAAGGGCATCCACTTAAAGTAAGCGATCGATAAGGAGTTCTTGCGAAAAATAATGATGGCCTTGCACCAGCGTATCGACCGCTTCTATCAATTGGGCCGACGGGGCTTTTTTGTTGATGTAACCATAGATTCCTCCTCTTGGCATACAAGAGAGAAAATGTTCCTCGCCCCGGTCGGAGAAGAAAAGAATTCGAGTAGAGGGATTAATAAGCCTTAGCTTTTTGATTAATTGGCGAAGCTCCGTTTCGAATACAAGATCGTCCATGATGAGCAAGTCAAAGCGGTGTGTTCGAAAAAGCTGCATCAATGCGTCACCATTACCGACCTCGAATACCGCTGCTGAGCTATAATGTTGTTTAAGCGTATTGCACATTCCCAGCCGAAATATTGGACTCCGGTCGGCGATCAGGACTTGCTGAGGGTTGTTCGATTTTTGAACCATCCCCACAAATATAGGAATGCCTCAAATCAACAAATCATTATTCTTTTGTAGTTTTTTATGAGATAAGTGTATTTCCCATTGAAAAACAACCATCTAGCATTTATTGAACAACAAGTTTTCCAACGGCGATTCGCTCTCCGACTGTTTTTCCGATAAATACATAATAAGTTCCCTTACTCATTCCGGAAAAATCAACATCCATGCTGCTATAAGGTCCTGTTATAGCGTAGTTTCTGCTGAAGACCAGTCTTCCCTGCTGATCATAGATGTATAGGATGCGCTGAAAATTAAAAGCGGTGGCGCGGCTGTAATAACGAACCTTAAAGGGACCACTGGTAGGATTAGGGCTGATCCAAGCCTGCTCGGAAGCTGCAGCAATTATTCTGCGTCCCGGTGAAACGGCTGAGCAACCCGTTGTCGTTAGCGCGCTAACCGTGTAAGTACCCAGGTCATCGATACCCACCGTAATGGAAGAACCGGTAGCCCCACTAACGACCACACCGTCTTTTCTCCAGGTATACACCAGACCGGTCGAAGCAGGATTGGCCGTGGCTATCAGTGTTGTGGTGTTTCCGGGAATCAAGCTAGTATCTCCCAAGACCTCCACGCTCATAACTGGAATGGGCGTCACAGATACGGTAAGCGTTTCGCAGGGGCGGGTGTTACCACAGCTGCCGCCCTCTGAGCGAACAAAAAATCTGGTAGTTGCACTAACGGGCACACCGGCAAGCGTAGCACCGGTTCCCACGCGTGTACCACCACAACTACCACTATACCAAACCCAACTGGCGCCAGGCACCAGCGGACCACTCGTTACACTTAGATTAACCGATGTAGGCCCACAAGCGGAGGTAACGCTACTACTGACAGAAACATTCGTTCCGCAGCTTCCGACCACGGCGGGTGTACCGGTAAGTACCACATCATCTATGCGTATGGTTACCGTGCCGCCGGTATTTCTTACAAAGCGAAGTTTGAGTCCGTTTATCTGAGCAGCTGCAGGAAGGGCAATGGTTTTAGCAGGGTACCAACCAATGGCAGCCGTGGCAGCCTCATTGAAAAGACTCGCGGGCGTATTAGCCAAACTAACCCAAGCGGTGCCAT
>CANGTM010000006.1 GCA_947456825.1 Chitinophagaceae bacterium | reverse complement strand
GCCCAGCAAGGGCTCGTTTCGAACATTGGTAATTTTACCCGCAACCGGTACAGATTGAGCGGCAACCCACAGGGACTGTAGAAGAACGATTGTTGTAAGTAAGAATCTAACCCTTGCCAGCATGTGAATCAATTTGAGGCAAAAGTGTAGCAATCAAATTAACTACACTTGAATGCAGGGTTAAGCTATCATTATCGCATTATTACCGTAATGTTAACAGTTGTAAGGTTTTGATTTATAAGGCCTTAAATATATTCCTCTTCTACTGGTCTAGCCCCTCTTTGGCTTAGACTGAGCGGATATTAAATTAACATTAATTATTTCTAGGGGACAAACCCCCACCCCACATACTGTATTTTCGCAATTCACTTCCTGTTGACCAACCCAAACTGTTCAACGGGGCTAAATTGAACGCATGTCCGGACTCAACTCCTTCCTCAAGATCTTTATGCCCAAGAATGCTGTGTTCTTCGAACTTTTCGAACAAGTAGCCGAAAACTTGTCGATCATGGGCACTCAGCTCAAGGCCGTAGTGGCAGAGCATGACATCGACAAAAGGGTCGCACTGATCGCCGTTATCGAAGACCTTGAGCACCAAAATGACGACCTGACCCATAACCTTTTCACAGAATTGGGGCGCAACTTTATTACCCCCTTTGATCGCGAGGATATCCATGCGCTGGCCACCTCTCTAGATGATATCGCCGACTATATTTATGGATCGGCCAAAAAGATGAACTTCTATCGTGTCAACACCAACGACATGGGCATGCAAAAATTTGCAGAGCTCATTGAACAAGGTTGTCAACAGATCAAAATAGCTGTTACTCAATTGCGTGATATGAAAAATATCAAGGCCATTACTGAGGCTATGATCAAAATAAACAGTATCGAAAATCAGGCTGACGATGTGTTCGATATGAGCATAGAAAGACTCTTCGCTATCGAAGAAAATGCCAAAGAGGTCATCAAGATCCGCGAGATCTATCAGGTAATGGAGCTGGCCACCGACAAATGCGAAGATGCCAGCAATGTGATCGAATCCATCATTATCAAATACGCTTAATCAGCTCCATGACCCCCTTTCTGATCTCCATTATCGTGCTGGCGCTGGTATTCGATTACATAAATGGTTTTCATGATGCTGCCAACTCGATCGCTACGGTGGTATCTACCAAAGTACTAACTCCGTTTCAAGCTGTGCTATGGGCCGCCATCTTTAATTCGGTCGCCTATTTTATTTTTAAGGACCATGGCGTAGCTAACACCGTTGCCAAAACGGTAGATGCCAATAAAGTCGAATCAGCTATTATGATGCAGGTGATCTTTGCTGGCCTTATCGCGGCCATTGCTTGGAACCTGCTGACCTGGTGGTTCGGCATACCCTCTTCTTCTTCGCACACGCTCATTGGTGGATTTGCCGGAGCAGGCATTGCCGCAGCAGGCATGGACGCGGTCAACACGACGGTGATCATGAAAACGGTGAGCTTTATTGTTCTGGCCCCACTCATCGGTATGCTCATGGCCTTTATTATGTCGCTATGGTTCTTGAGTTCGTTTCGTCAAGGCTGGACCTCTAAGATCTTTTCTGTTCTCGTTATTGCTTATGTTGTTTATTTTCTGCAAGCGAACCTGGTTGTCGATGCTACAAAGCTTTCCGGCAAGACCGATTACCAGAACTATTGGGTACAAGTGATTTTCTATTCTAAGAACTTTAAGTGGATATTACTGGCCCTGATCTTACTGACCATGGCCTTCTTTGCGCTGTACCTAAGCAAACTCAACGCCCATCGCTCCAACCTCTGGTTTAAAAAACTACAATTGGTTTCTTCGGCCGCCTTTAGCATTGGCCATGGTGGTAACGACGCTCAAAAAGTAATGGGTATCATTACGGCTGCATTGATCGCCGGAGGCAATATCTCCAGCTTCGAAGAAATGCCTCAATGGGTTCCCATCGCTTGTTACGCTGCCATTGGCCTGGGCACCATGAGCGGGGGGTGGAAGATCGTTAAGACCATGGGCACCCGCATTACCAAGGTAACTCCCTTCGAAGGGGTGGCCGCCGAGACCGCAGGAGCCATCACATTATTTATGACAGAGGCCCTTAAGATCCCAGTGAGCACTACCCACACCATTACCGGAGCCATTATAGGTGTGGGTGCCACCAAACGTTTGTCGGCCGTACGCTGGGGCGTAACCATCAATTTGATCTGGGCTTGGATACTGACCATCCCCGTTAGTGCGCTGCTCGCCGGTCTGATCTACTGGCTCATGCGTTTCTTTTGATCTTTCGTAGCCTACTTTAAAGAGAATTACGGAGTTTTGCCGTGTAACTTACCCTATGTCTAAAATTGTTGTTACCGGAGGCTGCGGCTACATTGGTTCGCACACGATCATCGATCTTATCGAGAACGGCTACGAGGTTATCTGTATCGATAATAATTCACGCTCGCATGCCGCTGCCCTGCAAGCGGTCACTGAGATCACCGGCAAATCGGTCAAGCATTATAAGATCGACCTCTGTAATTACGATGATACCTATGCCGTTTTCGAAGAGCATCCCGATATTTCCGGAGCCATCCACTTTGCAGCCTATAAAGCAGTGGGCGAGTCGGTCGAAAATCCGCTGCTCTATTTCGATAACAATCTGCAATCGCTGGTCAATCTGCTCAAATGCATAGATGAGTTCGGCGTCTCTCACTTTGTATTTTCTTCTTCTTGCACCGTGTATGGCAATCCCGATCAAATACCCGTTACGGAAGCTACCCCGATCAAAAGAGCCGAATCACCCTACGGGTCTACTAAACAGATCAGCGAACAGATCATACAAGACTACGCACGTAACTCGGCGGCTACCCATATCTTATTACGCTATTTTAACCCGGCCGGAGCCCACCCCTCGGCCCTATTGGGAGAACTTCCACTGGGCAAGCCCCAAAATCTGGTTCCGGCCATTACACAAACGGCCATCGGAAAAATTGATAAGCTACTGGTGCACGGCACCGACTACCCCACCCGCGACGGCTCTTGCATTCGCGATTACATTCATGTCTGCGATCTGGCCCATGCGCATACGCTGGCCCTTCGTTATTTAGAAGAAGAGAAAAATAAAGAAGCCTGCGAGGTCTTTAATTTGGGTACAGGCACCGGCAACACAGTACTCGAAGCCATTTCCGCCTTTGAACAGGCCAGCGGCCTGCCTCTTCGCTACGAGATCGGACCCCGCCGGCCAGGCGATGTGATAGCCATTTATGCCAATAACGACCGAGCGCGATCGGTACTGGGATGGCAAACTCGCTACACCTTGAACGACATCATGAGTACGGCCTGGACCTGGGAACAAAAGCTTCGTGATAAAAAGACGGTCTTTGGTGCATAAATCGACCGGTATATTTTTTTTGACTTAGTGGCTCGCACTTACTTTTGCTTCTATGTTAAAAGATATTCAATCGACCGGTACGAAAGACACCCGAAGTGGTTTTGGGGATGGTATTGTAGAGGCCGCACGCAAAAATGCGAATATAGTGGCCCTAACCGCCGACCTGGCGGGCTCCCTTAAACTCAATCAGTTCATGAAAGAATTTCCGGATCGGTTCATTCAATGTGGAATTGCCGAAGCTAATATGATCGGAGTGGCAGCCGGTCTTACAATTGGAGGCAAGATTCCCTTTACAACCACTTTTGCCAATTTCTCCACCGGACGCGTTTACGATCAGATCAGACAAAGTGTTGCCTACAGCGAAAAAAATGTAAAGATCTGTGCTTCGCATGCAGGTCTTACGCTTGGCGAAGACGGCGCTACGCACCAGATCTTAGAAGATATTGGCATGATGAAGATGCTCCCGGGTATGACCGTAGTGGTGCCTTGCGATTATGCACAAACCAAAGCGGCCACCGAAGCCATCGCCGAAACTAAAGGGCCCGTTTACCTACGCTTTGGTCGTCCGGCCTGGCCCATTTTTACCAGTGACCGCCCTTTTGAGTTAGGAAAAGCCCAGCATTTCTCTACCGGTAAAGACATAAGCATTTTTGCTTGCGGCCATCTGGTATGGAACGCTATACAAGCAGGTGCCCTCTTAGAAGAGAAAGGAATCAGTGTAGAGGTCATCAACATACATACCATCAAGCCCCTCGATGAGGCGGCTGTAATAGCGTCCCTTACAAAAACTGGTTGCGCGGTTACCGCCGAAGAACATAGTATTTATGGAGGATTGGGCGACTCTATTGCCCAAGTAGCGGCCAAACATTGTCCGGTACCCATTGAGTACGTGGGCACCCGCGACACCTTTGGTGAAAGCGGCACCCCCGCACAGTTGCTCAAGAAATACGGACTGGACGTACCCGATATTGTGGCCGCCGCTGAAAAAGCCCTGCAACGCAAAGGTTAAACCTTACGCTATCTTTAAGGTCTAACTACGGCAGACCTTGATGGCCGATCAATCCGATAACGAAATCTTGCTTCGCTTTCGAGTGCCCGCCACCCGAGAAGCCGCCTTTACCGACCTACTAAAAAAATACCAGGAGCGGCTTTATTGGCATATTCGCCGACTGGTCGTTACCCACGAAGACAGCAACGACCTTTTACAGAATGTTTGGATCAGGGTCTGGAATGCCCTCGATAAGTTCAGAGAAGAAAGTCAACTCTACACCTGGCTCTACCGAATTGCCACCAATGAATGCCTGAGCTTTATAGAGCAGCAAAAGAAAAAAGCCACGCTACACCTTAGCGACGAAGAAAACGGAATGGAACGACAGCTCAAGGCCGACCCCCATTTCGATGCGCAAAAACTAGAGTGGAAACTGCAGCTGGCCATTCAGCAATTACCCGAAAAACAACGAGTCGTATTTTCGCTTCGTTACTTCGATGAAATGCCCTACGAAGAAATGAGCAAGGTATTGGAAACCAGCGAAGGAGCTCTTAAGGCCAGTTACCATCACGCCGCTAAAAAAATAGAACGCTTTTTACTGGATAATTAAACCGCCCCCTTAAAAACAGGTCTTATAAAAGATGTCCGCTCAACAGCATACTCACAACGAACTAGCCAGCCACGCACCCGGTCTGCCCTCACCGGCACCCGCTATGCCCTATGCTGTACCGGCCGGTTATTTTGAGCAGCTACCTGCCACCCTACTGGAGCGCATCCGTTTAGAGAGTGATGAAGTACCCGCCCTGCTTACTTCGCTAAAAGAAAAGAACTCCCAACAACCCGGCTGGCCTTACCAGACACCCGCAGGTTATTTTGAGCAAACTCCAGTAACCGTCCTTGCCAACAAAGCCACTGCTGTTACCGCTGCTCCGGTCATTGCACTTCGTAAACGTTCTCTTTTTAGATATGCGGTGGCTGCAGCCGTGCTAGTTTCTATTTTTGGAGTGGGTCGTTGGTACCAGCAACGCGCTGTACCCGATATTGAAACAGACCCCGTGAATTGGGTTCGCCATCAAATAAAAAAAGAATCGACCGAAAAGATAGACAGCTATATAAACGGCAGTCTGATCGAATCGACGGATCTGATTACCGAACATAAACAAGAAATTGCTCTACTTACTAAAGACATCGACGAAAAAGAGATCTTGAACTTACTAAACGAAACCGATCTGCTAGCAGCTACTACCAACGAATCGGACGGTTCACAAAAAATAATAAATTGATGAGGAGGCTTTTGTTTTTTTCGCTGCTGCTGACAGGCATGATGAGTCTCACCCCTGCTATGTCGCAACCCCCGATGGGTCCACCCGATGGACCCGAAGAGGGTCTGCCCGGTAAGCGCATTGCCGATCGCATGGCCTTATTTATTGAAAGAAGGATGCGCCTTAGCGAAAGAGAGCGAACCGAGTTTATGCCACTGTTCATTCGCTACGAGCGAGAGTATCGAGATATACTTCGAAGCCATCGTCAAGACCGATTGCTATTACAACAACAACTGATCGATCTGCAACTTCGCTACAGAAAAGAATTCGGACCTGTGGTTGGAAACCGCCGTGTAATCGAGATCTACGATTTACAGCAATATTTTATTCGTACTCTGCGCGATCTGCAACAAGAAAGAAGAGGTGGTCCCGGCGCTCGAAGACCGCTTCCACCGGGGCGACCCATGCCCCCCGGCCCTAGGCAACAAAGACCTTTTTGATCTTTTTATCGCGAAACAATCAATTAGCGCCGAAACACCGCATTGGTCACGTCATGATAGAAAAGAAAGGTCCAATGCTCCTGCTCGGCTAGTTGCCACCACTGCGCTCTCAACTCCATGGCCTTTTTTCCATCTTTGTCGTACTTGGCTACGAACCGATGCCTCATTTGTTGTAATTGCGGGGCCTCATCGCCACCGTAAAATACAGTTTGCCCATTCTCACAGATCCAGATCACCTGGTGAAACGGACAATGCCCGCCAGAGGGCTCACATCGTATCGCATCGTTTATTTGGGTAGCGCCATCTAACAAGACCAGCCGCTCGTATGAAGAAAGCCACTGTAACAAGGAGGGCAAATAAGAGGCCGTTGGTTTGTCCAACGCATAGGCCAGCTCTTCTCGCTGCACGTAATAGTGCGCATTAGGAAAAGTCGGATGCCACAAAGTAGCCTCCCCACTTGCATTGAAATCAAAGGTATCGGGCGCAGCCGTATGGGGTGTAGGCGAATGCTCGACAGCAGACTGAAGGGATGGTTGCTGAAAGGCGATTCCTCCTATGTGGTCTTTATGCAAATGCGAGAGGATCACTTTTGTGACCTGCTCTGGCCGTAGGCCTACAGAACTCAACTGGCGATGCAGCTGTAAATCGGCTCCAACATAGTAGCCTAACCCTGCGTCTAATAAAATCACATCTTGAGATGTGATCACGACAAAGGGCTGAATCTCTACCAGCAAACTACCGGCGGGTCGTGCTGTTAGCTGGTGTTGGCTGGCATCGAAGGGAACAAACACCTTGGTTTGATCGACGGTAAACTGTCCTTCTGACAAGGGGTGAATGATCATAGATCGCAAAGGTACGGTTAGCGAAGCACCATCTGCCGATCGGCATCGAGGCGAATCAGCACAAACAATAACATAGTGAACGTAAGCAATGAGGTACCGCCGTAACTAATAAAGGGAAGGGGAATACCAATAACAGGCGCCAATCCGATGGTCATGGCCACATTGACAATTACATGAAAGAAAAATACCGAGAATACCCCGTACGCATACACTCGGCTAAAAACACTTCGCTGTCGCTCGGCGATCGTTATCATTTTAAGCAGCAGCGTCAGATATAGCCCCAAGAGTAACATACTGCCGGCAAATCCAAATCCTTCGCCAACGGTACAAAAAATAAAATCCGTACGTTGCTCGGGCACGAAATCATAACGGGTTTGCGTAGCGCTCAATAACCCTTTTCCAAAAAACCCACCACTGCCAATGGCAATCTTGGACTGACGAACGTTATAGCTGCTGCCACTTTCTTTTTTCTTTTTGGCCTCCGACTCCGATAACACGTTTTGCATGGGATCGTAGGGATTGTCTTTACCAAACAAATTATAGATACGTTCTACCTGATGACGCTGCAGTACCTTCTCGAAAATAAGAGGGACGGCAAAACGCTGAATGCCGACCGCAATGGCCCACACGAGTATGATGGAGGTAAAAAGCTGTCGGCGTCTTCTGCTCTGGCGGCGAGAAGACCAGATCAGCAACACGGCGACCACGGTCAATAGTATGGCCAGTACGTTAGGCGGAATCAAAATACTGGCAATGATCAGCAAAGCCAGCGAAAATGCTATGGCTGGTATCACCGCCGGGAGCCCCTCGCGATACATCACCATAAAAAAAGCAAAGTAAACGAGCGCCAGACCGGTCTCACTTTGCAAGATGGCCATTAAGGCAGGCAATAGCACTATAAAAGCGGCGAGCAGCTGCGCGCGCGGTAAATTGAAATTAGTCTCGGGTCGAGAAAGATATTTGGCAAGTGCCAAGGCCACAAACAACTTACAAAACTCGGCGGGCTGAAAATTAAAGGCGCCGATCCGAATAATAGATTCCGTACCCTTTATTCGTGAGTGAAATGGAAATACCAATAACAAAAAGAGCAGCCCGACCACATACCAAAAATTAGCCGAGGCAGGATAAAATTTACTATCGGTTAGCAAAATGAAAAAACCGACCACCACTGCGATCAGAAAAAAATAGAACTGCTTGCTGTAATCGGTCTTAAAGGCCAAGAATGTTTGCAAAAAGGGATCACCTTCTTGGTACGTTGCGGCAAAAATGGCCGACATCCCGATCACGACCAGGGCCAGATAGATCCAGATCAAACTCCAGTCAATGCCTTTCGATATGGTAGACGAGTGATTTCTCATTGAATAGATCCCTTTTTAAATAGAAGGCTTCGCTCCGGTATTATCGCGGCAAAAACAGGTCTACTATCGGCAGCGGCAGGCTTTGCCGGAATACGCGGGCGAGACCGCTTTGCGCCTGTACTGCTGTTGCGAACCTGGGCCACTACTAGAGAATTATCGCTTGCCACAGGTTTAATTTCGGTATACCGCTCGATATAAGCACTATCGCGCGTCGTCTGAAACCATTTAAAGGCTCGAATGGAATCTTCGCGATATTGCAAGCGCTTGAAGTATGCAGGCATAAGATTGGCTGCTTCAATACGAGCCGAATCGGCCTTGCTGCGAGTAGATAACGAATCGTTCAGATACTTCTCCATCATCATCCGCGCAATGGGAGCTGCCCAGGTAGCCCCAAATCCGGCATTTTGCACAAATACGGCTATAGCGATCTTAGGATTTTCTTTAGGAGCAAAACAAACGAACATCGAGTTGTCTGGTAACTTAATGCGGCGACCATCGAGTACGGTATAGTTCTCGGCCGTACCGGTCTTGGCACAAACTTCTATGCCCTCTATCTGTGCGCCTCGCGCCGTACCGACCTTGACCACATCGCTCATTCCCTCAATTACATCATTAAAGGCAGCGGCAGGTATGTAGGTAAGTACATCATGACGGATCTTGTAGCGATTTAAATAAGCGGTGTCTTGCTCTTGCTCATTTTCGAGTCGCTCCACAAAATGAGGTGTGTAATAATATCCCTTGTTGGCAATGATACACATGGCGTTGGCCATCTGAAGTGGCGTGGTCTGCATTTTGTCTTGTCCGATACCCAGCGTCAGGTTGGTACAAGAGGTCCAACGTCCGGCATTCTCGCGATTGTAGATGGATGTATCAGCAATACCACCGGCACTTTCGCTCGGAAGATCTACCCCCAGGCGCACCCCTAATCCAAAGGCATTCATGTATTGTTTCCAATGCAGGTATCCATCATATACATTGCTGTACTTTGGATTATCTACGGTAAGACGATAGATATGCGCAAAATAAGCGTTACATGAATTAGCAATGGCTAGTCGCACGTTTGCAGCGTGGCCACCACCGGCATGCGTACACTCGGGCTTTCCATGACCGCATAATGTATAGCGTCCGCCGCAAGGATAGCCATACGCAGGTGAAATTACTTTTTCATTAAGAGCGATCAGAGCACCCAGCGGCTTATAGGTAGAACCGGGTTCGTACTTACCGGCTATGGCGCGGTTGAGCATTGGACCTGAGACATCGAGCTGCATGCGGCTAAAATTCTTGCTTCCCTCCGAACCCGACAGATCGTTGGGATTATAGTTGGGTCCTGACACCATCGATAAGATACCACCTGTACGCGGATCGATGGCGACCAATCCTCCCACCTTATTGCTCATTAACTTTTCAGCCAGCTGCTGCAACTCAATATCAATATGCGTATATAAACTTCGACCGGCAATGGCCGCCGTATCATATTCACCCTTCTCATAAGGGCCCACGATGCGATTCTTATTGTCCTTGATCATGTACTGCACCCCTCGTTGACCCATAAGGACAGATTCATAAAAAGCCTCTAGCCCGGTCTTGCCAATGTAATCACCTTGGCGATAAAAATTCTGTGAGCGCTCAATATCGCGCTTGTCGGCCTCACGCACATACCCCAGAATATGAGCGGCTGCATTAAACGGATAGATCCGTAAGGGACGCTCTACAAGATTAAATCCCGGAAACTTCCAGCTATTCTCCTCGAAACGAGCCTGTAGCTCTTGCGAGAGCATCGGCTTGAATACCGAGGGTCTTACTCTTGTGTTCTTGACAATGGCTTCAACGATCCGTTTTTTAAAGTCAGCCGTATCGATATTCATCAACCGGCAAAAATCGAGCGTATCGATCCCTTTTACTTCGGCAGGCGTAACCATTAGGTCGTAAATGATGGTGTTATTGAGAATCGCCCTTCCCTTTCTATCGTAGATGATACCACGCTCGGGATAGATCACCTTTGCATAGACCGCATTGTCCATGGCTAGCTGCTTATAGCGGCGATCGACCAGTTGCAAATAGACCAACTGCAACACGATCACCGAAAAAGAGATGATGACCGCTAATCGAATAATATTGCTCCGAGACTGGTTATACGCTGCCATTAACGAAATATTTATCCACCCACATTGGTTCGGTAACGCATGTTACGCGGAAATAACAACTCCACCGTTATAATGAGCAGTAAGGAAATAGCTGTCGAAGCGATCAGCTTTATCAAAAAATCACCAAAGCTGCCAAAGCTCATCCATTCCAGCAGTACGAGCCAGCCGTGATGCAGCAGCGTCAAGATCAACACGTAAATAAAATAGGGGGCCCAGAGCAACGATTGCGGTGAAGGTTCTCGGTAATTGAAATCTGAATTATCGCGTGGCATCAAAACGGTAATCAAAAAAGGACGGACAAATGCTATCAATACACAGGCAGACGCGTGCAATCCGGGTGACTGTGTAAAATAATCGAGCGTTAGTCCGGTAACGAAAGCGATCAGCAACAACCAACGCGGCGAAACCACAAAGGGTAACCAAAGAATGAACAAGAAATAAAGCGAGGGAGAAATAAACCGGTGTAAATGGGGAACCCGATTCAATACATAGACCTCGAACAACAGAAAGAGGACAAACCGAATGCTATTTCGTATAAGTTCGCTCATCGGGGATTACGTTTGGGATCTTCAATACGCTTACGAGTTTGTTCGTCTAGCTGTGCTTGCTCACTGTACTGCAGGTTCTCGACCACAAACACATATTGCAGATTATAAAAACGAGCGGCAGGCTTTACTTTCAATAAAAAGAAATTGGTACCCGGATCGCTAACGATCTCTGCCACGGTACCCACCGGATAGCCAGGGGGAAAGTTAAAGGAGTACCGACTGGTTACTACGGAGTCTCCTACTTTAACCGACACACTCTTAGGCAAGCCCTTCAACAGTAATAACCCAGGGTCGACCCCATCCCATTCCAATGTTCCAAAATCGCCAGTTTTCTTCAACGCCACATTCACTTTTTGCCGCACATGCAGCAAACTCATGACCTGGGCAAAGTGAGGACTTACGTTGACCACTACGCCCACCGCCGCACCATCGGAATTCAACACCGCCATATTTTCGGTAATACCATGCGCGGCGCCTCGATCGAGTTGAATATAATTTTTCTCGCCACTGGTCGCATTATAGATGACCGCAGCCGGCCGAAAATAATAACGACGGTATTTATTGAGCGTATCCGAAGGCACGGTGTCGCGAACCAGTCGACGGGTCGTATCTGTCTCGATGTACTGACGCGAAAGCAGGTTGTATAACGAGTCGTTGAGTGTGTGAACCCTGCGATTCTCATCGCCCAGGGCAAAGAAGTTCTCTACTTTCTTATAACGCCCGTTCACCTTTCCGGTAAGCTCATTGGCGGTTTGCAGGAACTGCGCCTGGTGAAATTTATTGAAGCTGTACAAGAACCAAAGAGACAGAACCTGTAAGAATAAAAAGGTAAAGAAGGTAAAATAGCGACGAATAAATAAAATGACGTTACGCAACGATGTACCAGTTTAAAAGCCGCAAATTTATCTCATCACAAAGGGGTAACGGTCGTAGTTCTTAAGTGCGATACCCGTGCCGCGCACCACGCTCTTGAGTGGATCATCAGCAATGTGTACGGGCAATTTGATCTTTGCACTTAATCTTTTATCGAGTCCGCGCAGCAAAGCCCCACCACCGGTAATATACAACCCTCGGCGATAGATATCGGCAGCCAACTCGGGAGGCGTTTGCTCCAGCGCCTTTAAAATAGCTTCCTCGATCTTAAACACACTCTTATCGAGCGCCTCGGCGATCTCTTGATAGCTGACCATGATCTGTTTGGGAATACCGGTTACAAGGTCGCGTCCGTTCACAGCAAAATCATCGGGAGGATTATCGATGTCCTTCATAGCCGCACCCACCTGAATCTTGATCTGCTCAGCCGTACGCTCTCCGATCAATAAAGAGTGGTAGCGACGAAGGGCCTCCATGATATCAGCGGTAAACTCATCACCGGCAATACGAATCGATTGATCGCAAACGATACCGGCCAGTGCGATCACCGTAATACCAGTGGTACCTCCACCAATGTCGATGATCATATTACCGACAGGCTCCTCTACGTCTATGCCGATACCTAAGGCAGCTGCCATAGGTTCATGTATCAGGTATACTTCTTTTGCACCGGCTTGCTCAGCGCTATCACGAACCGCTCTTTTTTCTACTTCGGTGATCGAAGAAGGGATGCAGATCATCATCCGCCAACTGGGTGGTAACAATGGCTTCTTGGGATACACCAGCTTGATCAGTTCGCGAATCATCAACTCGGCCGCATTAAAATCGGCGATCACGCCATCGCGCAACGGGCGCACAGTGCGAATGCTCTCGTGCGTTTTTTCGTGCATCATCAATGCCTTTTTACCAACCGCCAATACTTCTTTTGGATTATTTCGATTGAGGGCAACGATGCTGGGCTCATTGACCACCACTTCATCATTATGAATGATGAGCGTGTTGGCCGTGCCCAAATCGATAGCGATCTCTTGTGTAAACCAGTTGAAAATTCCCATTTCCTAAATCACTTTTGTATACGAGCAAAGGTGGAGTAAAATATTAACTTCTCAAAGCCGTTTTACCTAGCAAAATTCGTACCCGATATCAGTGCGACAGTACTTGTCTTTGTAGAGGATTCGCTGTTGCACCTGCTGCGACTGGGCCGCCGCTTCGGCCACCGAATTGGCAAACGAGGTTACGGCCAGCACCCGGCCACCACTGGTTACCACCTTCCCCTCTTGGACCGCTGTACCCATATGAAAGACCAGCGATTCGTGCGGCTGGTCCAATCCGGAAATAGGATATCCCTTAGCATACCCGTCGGGATAACCTCCACTGACTGCCACAACCGTGCAGGCCGTGCGAGGATCGACCGGTACGCTCCTGTTTTGCAGACGACCTGTTGCCGCCGCATCGAGCAAAGCGACCAGATCGGTAGCCAGTCGCGGAATCACTACTTCGGTCTCGGGATCGCCCATACGGCAATTGTATTCGATCACGTAGGGGTCTCCCGCTACGATCATGAATCCAACAAAAATAAAACCGCAATAAGGGATGCCGTCTTTCCGTAAACCGTTGATGGTCGGAACCACCACCCGCTGCTCGATCTTATCCCACAGCACTGTATCCACAAAAGGAACAGGGCTTACGGCCCCCATGCCCCCTGTATTAGGGCCTTTGTCGCCTTCGCCGATCCTTTTATAATCCTTGGCCTCAGGCAGTAATGTATAGTTTACTCCATCGGTAAGCACAAAGACCGAGATCTCGATTCCGTTTAAAAACTGCTCGACCACGACTTTTTTACCCGCCTCGCCAAAACGAGCGTCCTGTATCATGGCTTCAAAACCCTCCAAGGCCTCTTGGGTGGTCTCACAGATCAACACTCCTTTTCCGGCCGCCAATCCATCTGCCTTTAGGACAATCGGCAGGGGATGCTCTTTTAAATAGGCTACGCCCTCTTCGTAATTACCGGCCGAAAACTCCTTGTAACGGGCAGTGGGGATGTCGTGCCTCTCCATAAAAGATTTGGCAAAAGCCTTGCTTCCTTCGAGCTGGGCTCCCTCTTTTCCGGGTCCTATTATCTTGATCGATTCGAGCCCCTTGTGGCTGGTCAAAAATTCGCGGATGCCTTTTACCAGGGGCTCCTCGGGACCCACCACCACCATTTCAATATGTTCAGCGATACAAAGAGCCGCGATGGCCGCAAAATCTGTAACGGCTATGGCACAATTGGTGCCTAATGCGAGCGTTCCTGCATTACCGGGCGCTATAAAAAGTTGGGTGCAAAGCGGACTTTGAGAAATTTTCCAGGCCAGGGCATGTTCACGGCCACCGGATCCCAATAGAAGTATGCGCATACGGAGCAGTAGAAAAGTTAGTTGCGAAAGTAAATAGCCTATGGCTAATTGGGGATAAGATAATAATCTTTATTTTCAAACACTTAAATCAACTGACCCTTATGTCTACGACTTCGACCCAAACCAGTCATCCCAAAGGACTGGCCGTCTTGTTTGCCACCGAAATGTGGGAACGGTTCAACTACTATGGCATGCGCGCCATATTGGTCTTGTTTTTGACCAAAGCCCTGATGTTCGATAAGGTCTTTGCCTCTAACATCTATGGAAGCTATACCGGGCTGGTCTACCTGACCCCCTTACTGGGCGGATACATTGCCGATCGCTACTGGGGAAATCAGCGCTCTATCATTGTTGGAGGACTCCTGATGGCGCTGGGCGAATTCGTACTTTTTTTCTGTGCCTCGCTCTATCAATCGTATGCCGATCTTTCTACTATCTTATTTTTTACAGGACTGGGGTTGATGATAACAGGAAATGGCTTCTTTAAGCCCAATATATCGGCTATGGTCGGACAACTCTACCCCAAGGGAGATCGCAGGATCGATTCTGCGTACACCATATTCTATATGGGTATCAACGTGGGAGGCGCCATCGGCCCCATCATCTGCGGGCTGGTGGGCGACACCGGCAACCCCGAAGACTTTAAGTGGGCCTTCTTGGCCGGGGGTATCGCCATGTTGATCAGCGTGGTCGTTCAACTTATTTATCATAAAAAATATGTATTAGACCCCGATAAGAACGTGCTGGGCCTTACGCCGGCGCATGCGCCGGCCGCCTGGACACGCCCCTTTAACGTGGTAGCGCTATTGGCCTTGATCTCTGTTATTATGATCGCCGCCCTGTATATAGATACCAGTGTAGTAGATTATCTGGCCTATGTATTGATCGCCGCTCCGGTGCTGATCGGGTTCATCATTTTCTCCGATAAAGCCCTTGCCAAAATAGAGAAACAGCGGGTGGCCGTTATTTTTTGTGTGTCTTTCTTTGTGGTCTTTTTCTGGAGCGCCTTTGAGCAAGCCGGTGCCTCACTTACTTTTTTTGCAGAGGAACAAACCCAACGTGACCTTGGCTTTTTTACCGTGCCTGCCAGCTTCTTTGCTTCGCTCAACTCTATATATGTAGTACTCTTTGCGCCCGTCTTTGCCTGGCTTTGGATCAAGATGGGAAAAAGAGAGCCCTCCTCTCCTACCAAGATGGCGTTAGGTCTTCTTTTACTCTCCCTGGGCTATTTGTGGATCGCCTTTGGAGTAAAAGATGTGCAGGCCAGTACCAAAGTAAGTATGATCTGGCTGCTGGGGATGTACGCGCTGCATACTTGGGGCGAACTCTGCTTGTCGCCCATCGGACTATCCCTCGTCAATAAATTGGCCCCTATTAAATTCGCTTCGTTGCTAATGGCAGTCTGGTTTTTGGCCAATGCGGCCGCCAACAAGCTGGCCGGTGTACTCAGCGCTCTGTATCCCGACGGAAAAACTACCCAGTTTTTGGGTTACCAGATGAATAACATGTACGATTTCTTTATACTTTTCGTAGTGATGTCGGGTATTGCCGCAGCCCTGCTGCTGGTGCTGACAAGACTGCTTCAAAAAATGATGAACGATTAACCCCAACCACTTTTTATGAGCGATCAACAATTTAAGCCCTTTGTTTCTCCCGAGACCAAGATGGCCGAGTTTACCCTCAAATCCATTTTGACAGGAGCCGCTTTTGGTATCATCTTCGGCGCTTCTACCGTCTACCTGGCCCTTAAGGCCGGTCTTACCGTATCGGCTTCGATCCCCATTGCGGTACTAGCCATAACACTGGGCAGAAAATTGTTGCGTACCACTATCTTGGAGAACAACATCATTCAAACCACCGGATCGGCCGGAGAGAGTATCGCTGCCGGTGTGGTATTTACCTTGCCGGGTTTCTTATTCTTGAGCGAAGCGGGCAGCGCTAATTTCTTCAACTACTTTACCATTTTGATCCTCGCCATCTTCGGTGGCGTATTGGGTACCTTGATGATGATACCCTTACGACGTTCGCTCATCGTGCAAGAACATAAGACGCTTCCGTATCCCGAAGGAACGGCCTGCGCCTCGGTGCTAAAGGCCGGAGAGAAAGGAGGCGATTTTGCCAAGACCGCTTTTTTAGGACTGGGGTTTTCGTTTGGCTATGCCCTGTTGCAAAAGATCGCGCATGTAATTGCAGAGACCCCTTCTTTCATGACCAAACAAACGCAGAAGTTCTTTCCCTCTGCTAAAGTGAGCGGTGAGATTACGCCGGAGTATTTAGGAGTAGGCTATATTATTGGCCCCAAGATCGCAGGAGTGCTGGTTGCCGGTGGCGTGCTCAGCTGGTTTGTATTTACCCCCTTATTGGCTAGTTTGCTAAGTGACCATGGCATAGTAATTGCCGCACAATTGGTAAAACTGGGCTATCTCAGCAACGTAGAGACCGCTGGTGGCCCTGGCGGATGGGATCCGGCCACACAAGGATTCTCCGATTGGTCGATCGCTATTTACAGAGCCTACATTAGGCAGATCGGAGCCGGCGCTGTAGCGGCCGGTGGATTTATTACCCTGATCAAGACCATTCCTACCATCGTTTCATCTTTTAAAGGAAGTATCGGATCGCTCCAAAAATCGGGCGCCCGCAGCGAAGCAACGACCGTACTTCGTACCGAACAAGACCTCTCGTTAAAAGTAGTGGGCATAGGCAGTTTACTTTTGATCGCGGTGATCGCGCTACTGCCCAGCACCCTTATTCCCGGAAGCAATATCGGAAGTAAGCTGTTGCTTGGCATATTGGTGATCATCTTTGGCGCTTTCTTTGTGACCGTCTCCTCTCGCATTGTGGGGCTGATCGGTTCTTCGAACAATCCTATTTCGGGAATGACCATTGCCACGCTCATGGGCACTTGTCTGATCTTTATTGCGGTAAAGTGGACAGGCTATATATATGAACCCATGGCGCTCGTAGTGGGAGGTATGATCTGCATTGCAGCAGCCAATGCAGGGGCCACGTCGCAAGATCTTAAGACCGGATATATTGTTGGCGCCACGCCACGCTACCAGCAACTCGCTCTTTTTGTAGGAGCTATTGTGTCTTCGATAGCGATCGGCGCCACTATCAAAATACTCGATCAACCCACGGCAGAGATGGCCGCGCAAGGTATTCAACATGCCATTGGTACCGATAAATACCCGGCCCCGCAGGGAACACTGATGGCCACGCTGGTGAAAGGAATTCTTTCGTTCAATCTCGATTGGCAGTTCGTACTGGTCGGTGTCTTTATTGCGATCGTAATGGAGCTCTGTGGTATCAAGGCCCTCAGCTTTGCCATTGGTATTTACCTGCCGCTCTCCACCACGCTGCCCATCTTTATTGGAGGAGCCATCAGAGGTCTGGTAGAATGGAGACAAAAGAAAAAGAATATCGTGCTTACCGCCGAAGAAGAAGATCTGGGCAAAGGAAACCTGTTTGCCACCGGACTTGTGGCAGGAGGTGCGCTGGCCGGTGTATTGGTAGCTATCCTTTCTTCGATCGATAGCGTCAATACAAAATTAGGGATGGTCAATGCGGAGCATGGTATTGTAGAACTGTTGGGAGATGAGGGATATAAGTGGCTCGGTGTAGGATGCTTTGCCCTGATGGGATTTGTACTTTACCGTATTGCCACCGCCAAATCTTCTTCGTAGATTTATTGTTGCTTTTTAAGTGTTCAATATCATATGAAGGTCTTTAAGTACTTATCGCCATTCATCTTTTTTGCCGGAGCCTATATGGCCTTTACCGGACAAGGATGGATCGTGTGGATGCCCATGTGCTGGGCTTGGATATTGGTACCCCTCTCCGAGCTTTTTATAAAGCCCGATGCCAAAAACATGAGTGCTGCCGAAGAAGAGCTGGCTCGCCAGGATCGTCGTTACGATTGGCTATTGTACGCAACAGTTTTCATTCAGTATTTCTTGCTCTATGTTTTTTTAGAGGGCGTAGCTACCGATTCACTCACGCTGTCGGACCGCCTGGGACGCATCTTTGCAATGGGACTGTTGTGCGGCATCTTTGGTATCAACGTAGCGCACGAGCTCGGACACCGGGTTAACCGCTTAGAGCAAACCCTGGCCAAGGCCTTATTGCTAACCTCACTCTACATGCACTTTTTTACGGAGCATAATAAAGGACATCACAAACGCGTGGCTACCCCCGACGATCCCAGCAGTGCCCGTTACGGCGAGCCGGTGTATACGTTCTATTTTCGAACCATCGTCATGAGTTATGTAAGTGCCTGGCATATTGCCAACGAAGACTGTCGCAAAAAGCAAGGAACAGCCTTTTCTCTACATAATGAAATGATTCAGTTTCAATTTTTACAACTGGCTTTTGCCGGCTTGATCGGCTGGTATTTTGGCATGGCTGCCTTGTTGGCCTTTGGGGGTGCTGCCTTGATGGGCATCCTGATGCTGGAGACCGTCAACTACATAGAACATTATGGCTTGCAGCGAAAGCTGGGAGCGTCCGGACAATACGAAAGAGCCATGCCCCACCATAGCTGGAATAGCGATCATGTGGTAGGCCGGCTGATGTTATTCGAGTTAAGCCGTCACTCCGATCATCACTATCTGGCCAGCCGAAAGTACCAAGTACTACGCCATCACGATGAGGCACCTCAAATGCCTACGGGCTATCCGGGCATGATGCTATTGGCGTTGCTGCCACCAATATGGTTTGGCGTTATGAACAAGAAGATAAAAGACTGGCAACGATCGCAGGCCACTATGGGCGCGTAATGCGATTGATTCCCATGTACGCATGAAGAACCGCAGGCAATTCAATTCCTTCCGCCGTTTGATTGTTCTCGAGTAAGGCCGCTACAATGCGGGGTAAGGCCAGCGAACTTCCGTTGAGAGTATGAAGCAACTGTGATTTCCCCTTTTCGTCTTTGTAGCGAAGCTTGAGCCGGTTGGCCTGAAACGATTCAAAATTGCTGACCGAGCTCACCTCCAGCCATTTTTGTTGCGCAGCACTGTATACCTCAAAATCGTACGTTAGGGCAGAGGCAAAACTCATATCACCTCCGCAAAGACGCAAGATGCGATAGGGCAAGCCCAGTGATTGTAACAACTTCTCTACGTGGGCTACCATCTCGTCCAACACCTCATAACTTCTTTCAGGAGGCACGATCGATACGATCTCTACCTTGTCGAATTGATGCACGCGGTTGAGCCCTCGCACATCGGACCCAAAACTGCCGGCCTCTCTTCTAAAACAGGGAGAAAAAGCCGTCATCTTTACCGGCAGGTCGGCTAGCGTCAACAATTGATCACGATAAATATTAGTGACCGGCACTTCCGAGGTAGGGATCAGGTAAAGATTATCGAGCGGCATATGATACATCTGCCCTTCTTTATCAGGCAGCTGCCCTGTTCCATAGGCAGAGGCTTCATTCACCATCAGAGGGGGCAGGTACTCGGTATAGCCAGCCGCCGTATTCTCATCTAAAAAATACTGAATCAAAGCGCGCTGTAATTTGGCACCCCTCCCTTTGTAAAGAGGAAACCCACTTCCGGTTATTTTGGCACCGGCCTCAAAATCGACCAGGTCGTAGGTGCGAATCAGGTCCCAGTGGGCCTGTGCACCCTGGGCCAAGACCGGTATTTCTCCTGCTTCTCGTACCACCTCATTGTCGGTTGGTGTGCGTCCTTCAGGAACTTTTTCGCTCGGGAGATTAGGCAGTAACACCAATTCGTTGTGCAACTGTGTCTCGGCAGCGCTCAGTTGTTCGGCCAGCGGCTGTAACGAGGCTTTAAGCGAAGCCACTTCTTGTTTGCGAGCCTCAGCCTCTTCACGTTGCCCCTTTGCCATCAACATTCCGATCTCTTTAGAAAGCGTATTGATCTTAGCTTGGAGGTTGTCGCCATCCAACTGCAATTTCTTGCGCTGGTCATCTAGTGTAATTATAGTGTCGACCAGCTCGATGCGGGCAAAATGTTTTTTGGCCAGTCTGGCCTTTACTTGTGCGGGATCTTGCCTTAATTGCTGTAACGTGAGCATCGTTCCAATTTGTGGCAAATATAACCTACCCGCTTCGGCTAGGCAAGAACAAGACATGGCAAGCCTCAGATGCCAGGCCAACTTTTCAAGACTCCTTTTGTCTGTCCAACCACGCGCGAGGCTTTATCTTTGTCTCTATGTTAGCACAAGACGACCTGCAGCAGCGCTGGTGGAATTTGGAGGCCAAGTTGGTAGAGCGGTTTGGCAAGAAGCCCGACCTGGAGACTGTTTTATTTCTGATCGGGGTGCAAGAATTTGGGGATATCAAAGAAAAGTTTACCAAAGAACAAAAACAAGACCTGATGCACGTGGCCGTGTGCAGCTTGCTGTCCAGGAGCGGTTATTACGAATTGGAGCGGGTAGATGAAGACGGCTGGCCGCATTTTCGACAGCTCAAAGCCTTGCCCACATTAAACATGATCGAACAAGAGAACTTCATAAAGGATCACGTGCTATTATATTTCGAAGAATCCTCCGTTTAATTTAACCCTCTCACGAGTAGACCTCATTAATTTGAACCCCCTTTTACCACTATGAAAAATTTATTTATTTCTTTTTTGATACTGCTATTCGCGGGGCAGGCCTTAGCCCAACCGGCAGCCAAAGACTCGGTCGTTACCCGCAAGGACCGCAAACGCGATGTTCTGTTCGAAACCACTATGGGGCGCATTCAAGTGCGACTCTCCGATTCGACCCCGCTTCATCGTGACAACTTTTTAAAGCTGGTCAAGATGGGCTACTACAAAGACATCCTTTTTCACCGGGTTATCAAGAATTTTATGATTCAGGCAGGCGATCCGGACAGTCGCAATGCGCCGGCCGGAAAACCGCTGGGCAATGGCGGACCGGGTTACACCGTACCGGCCGAATTCAGACCCTCCCTGTTTCATAAAAAAGGGGTCATTGCCGCAGCCCGCGACAATAATCCCGAAAAAGCCAGTAGCGCCAGCCAGTTCTACCTGACCCAGGGCAAGGTGTTTACCGAAGCCGGGCTCGACTCGGTAGAGACCTATCGACTCAAACGAAAAATTCCGGCCGATCAACGACAGGTATACACCACGTTGGGAGGTGTTCCTCACTTAGACCAGAACTATACGGTATTTGGCGAGGTGATCGGTGGAATGGAGGTAATAGAAGCCATTGCAGAGGTGCCCACCAGCAAGGGAGCCGATCGAGACCGCCCCTTGACCGATGTAGTGATCTTGCAAGCCAAGCTGATCAAACGCAAACGCTCCTGAACGAATTTGACTCATTATTAGTAGGTTTGTGCTCCTAAAATTTGACACATGAATATCCCCGCCCAACTACGGTACACTAAAGACCACGAATGGATCAGCCTCGAAGGTAATGTGGCCACCATCGGTATTACCGACTATGCGCAGCGCGAGCTGGGAGATATTGTTTTTGTAGAGGTCGACACTATTGGTAGTGCGCTCGAATCCGGTGCCGTATTCGGAACCGTAGAAGCTGTCAAAACGGTATCGGATCTTTTTTTACCCGTTAGCGGAACGATCACCGAATTGAATCCCGCCCTTAGCGGTGCCCCCGAACTGGTTAACAGCGATCCGTATGGAGAAGGCTGGATGATCAAAATGACAGTCAACGATCCGGCGCATGTAGAAGCCCTGTTGGATGCGGCCGGTTACGAGGCCCTGATTGCTTAACCCTTACTTTTTTGAACAAGCTATTTTTTCGATCGGCCACGGCAATTGGCTGGTTGTGCTTTTCTGGTTATTTATTACTGGCACCGGCCTCCTCTTTTTCGAAAAAAGGGATCTTGGGATGGTTACTCACTGTAGTGGGAATAGCCGAATGGGAAGATCGACTTCCGATCGACAAATTGATCCATTTGACAATTTTTTGGGGATTGGTTTTTCTATGGCAACGGGTGCTGGTGGTACTGCCATTCAACAAAAGGCATCTGCAGGTATCGATCTTCTTGAATCTGATTGGATGGCTTTTCGTAGGGATTGGTATAGAGTTTTTACAAGAAGCCATGCAATTGGGACGTCAGTTCGACTATGCAGATATGGCCTGTAATGCCATCGGATGCATAACAGGTTGGTGGTTGGCCAAAAAATTGACCCCTGTGGAAACAGGGGTCGCAACCAAAACTAACTGCTTATGAGAAAAATGTTTATTGTCTAATTGATCAACAGTAATACAACGTAAAGTTAGTTTCAAAGTTGAGCGACCCCTTGTTAAAATATTCAAAACTTCTTTAACAGACTTAGGAGCGGGTTAGCTTTTCTGCATTCTCGGCAAATTGAAGGGCATCAATAAGCTCCTGCACTTCCCCGTTCAATACCGCATCCAGGTTGTAGAGTGTAAACCCGATCCGGTGATCGGTAACCCTTCCTTGCGGAAAATTATAGGTTCTGATCTTGGCGCTTCTATCACCCGTACTAACCAAGCTTTTACGGTGGCGCGCTATCTCATCCTCTTGCTTTCTTACCTGTTCTTCGTACAAGCGGGTACGAAGCATTTGCATGGCCTTTTCGCGGTTGGCTAATTGCGAACGCTCTGTCTGGCATACGACCACAGTCCCCGTAGGGATATGGGTCAGCATCACCTTGGTCTCTACCTTGTTTACGTTCTGCCCACCGGCTCCCCCACTGCGGGCCGTCTCCATTTTAACATCGGCCGGATTCAATTCAAAATCCAATTCTTCGGCCTCGGGCATCACGGCCACGGTGGCAGCGGAGGTATGTACCCGACCGCTGGCCTCTGTATCGGGCACCCGTTGTACCCGGTGTACGCCACTCTCGAACTTGAGTGTTCCATATACATCATCTCCCACCACCTCGAGCTGCACCTCTTTATATCCGCCTACCGTTCCCTCATTTTCACTCAACAAGGCGGTCTTCCAGCCCTTTCGATCGCAGTAGCGCATATACATCCTAAGCAGATCGCCGGCAAACAAGCTGGCCTCATCGCCTCCCGTACCGGCTCTGATCTCTAAAATGGCATTCTTTTCGTCTTGCGGATCCTTGGGTATCAATAATTGACGAATAGCGGCCTCGGTCTGGCCTTGCTGTTGCTCCAATACAGGCAGCTCTTGTTTGGCCAGCTCTCGTAACTCTTCGTCGGTACCGGCCATGGCCTCCTTGTAGAATTCTATATCCTCCAATAATTTCTTGTAGTTCAGGTAAGCCGTTACGATCCGCTCCAGACTTCTGTATTCTTTGCTGGTCTCGGCAAACTTTTTATTGTTACCAACGATCTCGGGATTGGTGAGGGCCACTCCCAATTGATCAAAACGGGCTTTTATCGCTTCTAATTTGTCTAGCATAACTGATTAGGGCAGCAAAAGTAATAAGAATAAATTTGGGGCATGGGGATGTTGAAATTCAAGGCAACGCAACTTTTCGATGGCTATCGACTATTGGACAATAAGGTCTTGATAACGCGAAGCGACGGAACCATCGAAGCGATCGTAGAGGCCCATGAGGCGGGCGAGTCCGTTCGGGAACTCCACGGCATCTTACTACCGGGTCTTATCAACTGTCATTGCCACCTAGAACTTAGTCATCTTAAAGATGTGATCGCTCCACATACCGGTCTAATCGAATTCTTGTGCTCCGTGGTCACCAAACGAAATTTTCCGATCGAATTGATCCAAGAGAAGATCGTATTGGCCGAACAAGAGATGTATGCCAATGGTATCGTGGGGGTTGGCGATATTGGGAATACGGCCGACACAGCAGCGGTCAAAGCTAAGAGTCGTATTTGCTGGCACAATTTTGTTGAAGTACTCAGTTTCACAGACAATAAGGCCATGGAGAACATGGCGCACTACCGATCGCAACTAGAAGTGCTTTCGCAAGCACTCACCGGCAGTTCGCTGCCTCACCGAAGCAGCCTGGTACCCCATGCGCCGTATAGCATTTCGCCTGCCACATTTCGTATGCTGAACGAGGCTACGCAAGAGCAGGTCATATCGATCCATAACCAAGAGCACCCTGCCGAAAATGAACTCTATATAAACGGTGGTGGTGAGTATCTGCGCTTATTCAACATATTTGGCATTGACCAATCGCCATTCCCTGTCACAGGGCAGCGTAGTTTGCGGTCGGTACTTCCTTACTTTGACCGTGGACAAACCATTTTATTGGTACACAATACCTGCACCACACAAGAAGAGATGGAATGGGCTGCCCATTATGCTACACAAAAAGGGCTTCACTTACAATACTGCCTATGCATCAATGCTAATTTGTATATAGAAAATAAGGTGCCGCCTGCTCATCTTCTTTACCAGACAGGAGCCTCTGTCGTGATCGGCACCGACAGCTATAGCAGTAACTGGCAACTGAGTATCGCCAGCGAGATCAAAAGTCTGCATCACCACTTTCCTGCTATACCACTCGAAACCATCCTGCAATGGGCTACGCTGCAAGGAGCTCGTGCACTACAGTGGGATGACCGGTTCGGGAGTTTCGAGAAAGGAAAAAATCCAGGGCTTACCCTTCTAGACGTACAAGCCGGCACCTCTTCGCGGGTAGCCATCAACGAATAGATGGCATGACTACCACTCAAGATAAGATCTCCTTTAGTACCGGTAAGGTCTTAAGCATGCCAAAGTCTTGAATATGCTGTTGATAATAGCGCTCCATCACCAGCAGCAACTGTCGGCGCATTTCACGATTCAAGGCAAACTGTTCGAGTTCTTCGGGCTGTCTGACCTGCAACAGGTCGGCAAGTATCGAAACAGATGCGCCGGTTATATAGTGCGGATGCAGAGGTTCTGTATAACTGATTATTGAATCGACCAGATCGAAAAAAAGGGGTTGCGATTCGCTGACGGCCTCTTCGTTGCCAAGACGAGGGAATACACCAAAGAAATGAGTTAGCTGTAGCGAAAAGAAGAGGGGAAGGTTGGCTTGTACCAACGGCGTTGCCCTGTCTAGTGCCAGTAAGGCATCCTCTGTAAATTCAAATAACGGTACATTTTCTTCAGGCTGCCGCAGGCATTTGGTAAGCAACTCTACCATGTACAACGAAACGGCATTTTTAGTGATGTCCGAAAACAATCCTTCGTATTGCCGATTCCAATGAAATTCCTTGATGCGCTGGAGCGACTTGCGGTCTTGATGGTACACCTCCATGTCGAGTAAGGCGGCCGGTTGAAAGAGATTAGCGCCCCCTTTTCCTTTTTTTGCAGCGGTCCTAACCCCGTTGACCAAATAGGATTGTATACCAAAACGCTCCGTAAAGATCGATACGATCAACGAAGTTTCACCGTACGTAACGGTACGAAGCACGATCCCTTTGGTCTTAAAAATTGATATACCCATGTAGCTACAGCCCTGCAACAATACTATAAAAATGGGCTGCCCGCTCAAAAACAGTCCCCGCGCCGACATTTTTGCTTTTCTTTGCACTCTCCATCAATCTATTGCTATATGTGGCAAAAGCTGGGCCATTTTATTTTACGATTTCGTGTAGCACTACTGGTCCTTCTATTGGTTATTACCGCTGGAATGGGTTATTTGGCCAGTAAAGTCGAGCTCAGCTACGAATTTACCCGTGCCATCCCGCTCGATAATCCCAAATACCAGGCCTATCAACGTTTTAGAGAAAAATTTGGCGAAGACGGCAACCTGCTCGTACTAGGCGTTCAAACAGATCAGCTTTTTACGCTCTCTACCTTCGATGCCTACCGCAAACTACAGCGACAACTAAAGACCATTGAAGGCGTGGAAGATATCATCAGCGTGCCCTCTGCTGTTGCGCTGTACAAAGATACCATCAGCGAAAGATTAAAAGCTCGGCCGATTTTTTCCGATACCATTCGCTCACAACAAGCACTCGATAGCGCGGCCCTTAGCTTTCAACAACTTCCATTTTACAAAGGACTGCTATATAATCCAGAGACACAGGTCTACCTGATGGGCGTTCGCATCAATAAGGAGTTGATGAACTCAAAAGAACGGGTAGGCGTAGTGGGTGCTATCGAGAAAGCTGCCGATGCATTTGCCAATACCACGTCGCTGACCGTGCACAAAAGCGGGCTCCCGTACATCCGGACCAAGGTGGCCGTGATGATACAAAACGAAATGCGCTTTTTCTTGCTGGCCTCGGTGATCTTATCGGCACTGATCCTATTGGCTTTTTTCCGCTCGTTGAGCGCCATGTTACTTTCGATCGTGGTGGTGGGCATCGGCGTTGTCTGGAGTGTGGGTACGCTGCAACTGTTCGGCTTCAAGATCTCGTTGTTGACCGCACTCATTCCACCGTTGGTCGTGGTGATCGGCATCCCTAACTGTATTTATTTTTTAAACAAGTTTCATGTAGCCTGGAACAAGACCGGACACAAAGAGCAATCATTGGTGCTCATGATCGACAAGATGGGGATCGTAACCCTGTTTTGTAATGTGGCAGCCGCCATTGGGTTCGCGGTCTTTGCGCTAACCAGTAGCCAGATCCTAAAAGAATTTGGGATTGTGGCGGGCATCAATATCATGGCCCTTTTCTTTATCTCGCTGATCTTTATTCCGGCCGTACTCAGTTTTTTGCCGCCTCCCAAAACAAGACATACCCGCTACCTCGATAATCCCTGGCTGAATAAAGGACTGGCCAGTCTCGAAAAATGGTCGCTGCACCATCGTCCTTTTATTTACGGAGTTACAGGGCTGATACTGGCCGTCTCGATCGCAGGCCTGTTCAAATTAAAAAGCGAAGCCTTTATTGTGGACGATCTGCCGGTGTCTAACCAAGTGTATACCGATCTACGCTTTTTTGAAACGCATTTTAAAGGCGTAATGCCGCTCGAGATCGTGGTCGACACTCGTAAAAAGCAAGGCGTTATCCGAAATATGCGCAACCTCGAGGGCATCGATTCGCTCTCGCGCTTTATTGAAAATATTCCAAACATGGCCCGCCCCCTGAGCATCGCTGAGGGACTCAAATTTGCCAGACAGGCCTTCTTCGAAGGAGACAGCAGCAATTATCTGTTGCCCTCCGCTTACGATCTGCCCGCCCTATCGCAATACCTGAGTGTAAAGGACAGCACACAAAACAATAATTCATTCGCCAAACTGGTAGGCTCTTTTATGGACAGCACCAAGAGTCAAGCCCGCATTAGTGTGAGTATGGCCGATATTGGAAGTTATCGACTGCCCGGGCTGCTCGACAGCATTCAATGGCAAGCCGAACAGATCTTTAACAAGGATAGTATCGAAGCCCTCAGTGCCGATTCGGCCACGCAAGAAGCTGCACGTGCCGAAAATAAAAAATGGGGCCAACGTACCCACCTGATCGAACTGACCGGCAGCAGTGTTACTTTCTTAGAGGGAAGTCGCTTTATTATCAGCGGACTAAAAGACTCGATCTTCTGGGCTTTTTTGCTGATCAGTCTTTGTATGCTCTATCTGTTTCGCTCGTTGCGCATCCTTGTCTGTTCTTTAATTCCCAACATTATTCCCTTGGTCATTACGGCCGGTACCATGGGGTGGGCCGGTGTACCTCTCAAACCCTCAACGGTACTGGTCTTTAGTGTAGCACTGGGTATCGCCATAGATGTAACCATTCGTTTCCTGGTCAATTATAAACAAGAGTTGCCTCATTACCAGCATGACGCGTATAAGACCGTAATTCAAACCATTTATAGCACCGGTATCAGTATCATTTATACTTCGCTGGTACTGATCGCCGGGTTTGTTATTTTTTGCTTTAGCAAATTCGGAGGAACGCAGGCTCTGGGCTGGCTTACTTCGCTAACCCTGGTAGTAGCCACACTCACCAACCTGATCTTACTGCCAGCTATGCTGCTATCGTTGGGAAAAGAGCGTAAGAACGGATAAGGTTATCTTTGTGCCGCTCAAACAACTCCCTTGGAAAAAAGCAACTTTGTAGACCAGATCAGAATTTTCTGTCGCAGCGGGCACGGTGGTGCAGGCAATAAGCATTTTATGCGCAATAAGTTTACAGCCATGGGCGGACCCGACGGTGGGGACGGCGGGCGAGGGGCGCATATTATTTTGCGTGGCAACCGAAACCTTTGGACCCTACTGCACTTGCGCTACTATAAAAATGTCTTGGCCGAAGATGGCGAAAAGGGCGGTTCGAACAACTGTCACGGAAGAGACGGAAAAGATATCATCATCGAGGTACCCTTGGGAACGATCGCCCGAGACGAGGAGAGCGGAAAAAAAGAAGCGGAGGTGCTAGAAGACGGACAAGAGATCGTCTGGATGCCCGGAGGTAAAGGAGGATTAGGTAACTCACATTTTGCCACGCCCACCAACCAGGCGCCAGAACATGCACAACCCGGTTTGCCCGGTATCGAAGGATGGAAGGTGTTGGAATTAAAAGTGCTGGCCGACGTGGGATTGGTCGGTTTTCCCAATGCCGGTAAGTCTACCCTGCTATCGGTAATTACCGCGGCAAAACCCAAGATCGCCGACTATGCATTTACTACGCTAACCCCCAACTTGGGCATGGTCGAATATCGCGATGGACGCAGCTTTTGCATAGCCGATCTGCCCGGCATCATCGAAGGGGCATCCGAAGGAAAGGGACTGGGGCATCGCTTCTTACGACATATTGAACGAAATGCCGCCTTACTTTTTTTGATTCCTGCCGACAGCGCCGATCATAAAAAGGAATTCGAGATCTTGATCCACGAACTGGAACAATACAATCCGGAGCTATTGCATAAACAATTCGTAATTGCGATCAGTAAAAGTGATATGCTCGACCAAGAGTTAAAAACAGCCATTGCCCAAGAATTGCCAGAGAGAGTGCCGCATGTCTTTATCTCCTCGGTTACCCAACAGGGCCTGATCGAGCTAAAGGATATGCTCTGGAAGATCGTCAATGAACCCGTGGTCCCATGATGCAACGTTGTTTTTTTTGTCAGCAAGAGATAGTCCCCGTTCATGTGCATGGCCATTACCAATGTCCTATTTGCCACACTAACATAATGCCTTGTTGCGATGGCGATAATTGTGATACCAACTTATTACTTAAAAACACCTCAGTAAGTTCGGCCGACCGTGTCGCAGGCAGCCTTGAGGAGTGAGTTAGCATCTGGCGCATCTTGCCATTTTTCCCAAAACATAACGCCACCGGCAATATCCTTGGCCAGTTTGGCCTTGCGCTTTACAGTATATTGTCCATTATAGTAGATCGTGTAATTAGAAAAAGAACCCGCACTGACAACGGCAGAGTCGAGCTGAGCATTGCCCCCCTGCGATAAAATATTTCGATACGACAATACTGTATTGGACTGCGTTATGCCCGAGGGTCTTCCGTAGGCCGGAACACCCAGTACCGCTTTGGCCGCAGGCATACCTCGGGTCGTGATCCAGTATTGCAAACAGGTTTGTGCCAAAGCAAAATCACTGTGATGTCGATATGGTACGGTGGTGCTGAAGTCATCGTAGGCCATAATGTTGAAAAAATCGACCACACTAAAGAGTTCGTTACGTATGGCATCTCTATATCCTCCGGCATATTTTCCGGCAGTAATAGCGCAAGAAAGATAGTAGCGAGCATCGCGATGCAGCGAATCGGCCAGCTCCTTCATCAGTGCTGTAAAGGTCACATCGGTTCCGTCGCTGGTACTGGGAAATTCCCAATCCATATCGACCCCATCGAGTTGTTGCGTTCGCACTACGGTCATTACATCGCGAATAAAATTCGTGCGTCCGGTTGGCGTCGAGGCCATGTTCTTGAAATTCGTAGTGCCATTACTACTGCCATCATTGATCCCTAAAAAAATTCTGGCATTATTGGCCCTTGCCTTGGCTGCAACGGCAGACAGCGAAGCGGTATTGCTGCTTGGTGGCGTCAGCGAGCCCGTACTATTTACCTGGTAAAAAGCATACACGACCACATTGGTCATTTTAAATTTAACATCGGGCACATCGGCTAAGGCTCTATACGAAGGAAAATAACCGACTACGTAGTACCCCAGCGAAGGAGGTAACTGAATGGAGATAAAGGTAAAAGAGCGCGCCGCAGCAGAGCAGCCAGTGGCGGCACCCGTACTGTTTCGTGGAATCACATACCAAAAATAAGTGACGTTAGGCGTGGGAGCGATCGTAATCGTATGACTGGTGCCTGCTACACCCGTGGCCACCGCCACTGCATTGGTGGCAGTGGTGCCCAGCATCACATCGTAGGTACTGGCCAGTGTTACACTGCTCCAACTAAGGGTAATACTGGTGGTCGTTACAAAAGAGCCTGAGGCAGGGCTCACCAGCGAACCGCAACCGGGTGGCGTGGGTGTGGGAGTTGGCAAGGGAGCATCTTTCTTACGGCAGCTCTGAAAAAACAGCAGCAGTACCACTACAAATAAAAACAGGGGCGATCGCATAAGCAGTATTGGATTGTCAAGATAGCAAATAATGTTAAATCGGATTCGATAAAAAGGGATTTTCGTAGGTTTGCCCTCTAAACAATTGCGCCATGAAAAAATATCTGCTTACCCTACTATTTTCTGTAAGTCTCATTGGAAAAATACTAGCCGACGAAGGCATGTGGCTACCCTTATTACTGGGCCAGCAGGTCTACAACGACATGGTGAAAAAAGGACTCAAGCTCACCAAAGAGCAACTCTATCAGATCAATAAACCTTCTCTTAAAGACGCGATCATTATTTTCGGAGGTGGTTGCACCGGAGAGATCGTCAGCAGCAAAGGGCTGATATTTACCAATCATCACTGCGGATACGATGCCATCGCCACGGCCAGCAGTGTTGAAAAAAATTATTTACGTGACGGCTTCTATGCCGCCTCTATGAGCGAAGAGATCCCCACGAGTCTGTCGGTGCAGTTCTTGGTGCGTATCGACGATGTAACAAAAGAAGTACTCGATTCACTCAAAGGACTCAGCGGTGCCGAGCGCGTTCAAAAACAAGCAGCTGTGCTAGCCGCCATCAATAAAAGAATGAGTAAGGCCGATGAAAGTATCGAGACCCGCGTAAGTTCTCTATTTAAGGGTAATCAGTTTCTGGCTTTTGTATACCAGCGCCATAGTGATGTACGCCTCGTTGGAACACCACCAGAGAGCGTAGGTAAATTCGGAGGAGATACCGACAATTGGGAATGGCCTCGTCACACCGGCGATTTCTCTGTATTCCGCGTCTATACCGATGCAAACGGAAAGCCCGCTAAATACAATAAGGATAACATTGCCTATAAACCCAAATGGCACTTGCCGGTTTCGCTCAAGCCACTCAAAGACGGCGATTTTGCGATGATCTGGGGGTATCCCGGCAGCACCAACCGTTACGAAAGCTCCTATGGCATTAAGCTGGCTACTGACATCAATAATCCTACGTTGGTAAAGCTTAGGGACGCCCGTCTTAAATACATGTTCGAAGAGATGAAGAAAGACCCGGCTGTAAAATTGCAGCTGGCCTCTTCGTATGCCAGCATTGCCAATTACTGGAAATTCTTTGACGGAGAGACCAAGCAATTGCTGAAATACGACGTGTATGGTCAAAAGCAAAAAGCGGAAACCGCATTTAACACCTGGGCTGCTACAAGACCCGAATACCAGACCTTGTTTACCGATTGGGGCAAGGCGTATGATAGCTGGAGACCCTATGCCAAACACCGCGTGTATATGAGCGAGGGTATTATGGGCTCCTCTCTCATTTCGTTTGCTTCTTCACTGATGCAACTTGAATCGGTGCTGGCCCGCAACAGCTCGGCAGCCGATATTCAAAAAGCGACCGCTGCGGCCGATCAAGCCCGAAAGGCCTTTTTAGAATCCTCCAACAAAGCCTCCGACGAAAAAATTCTGGCCACAGTAACCCGTATGTTCTACGAGGATGTCGACAAACAGCAACATCCCGTTACTTTTTATGGAACTATTAAAAACCAATACGGGGCACTCGATAACGACGATACCTATCGCCGTTATGCAGCGGATGTATTTGCCAAGACCATGATCTTCGATAATGCTCGCTGGAGTTCCTTTATCGCCAAACCCGATGCCGTTATTTTACAAAACGATCCGGCCTTCGCCCATGCCAGCACTTTTGTAAGCAATTACAATAGCAAGTACGGCCCCCTTTCGCAGCAATTCAATGCCAAGAATGCGGAGTTCGGAAGAATCTATCTTAAAGGCGTAATGGAAATGGATACTGTAAAGGCCAAGATGATGTATCCCGATGCCACCTTTACCATGCGAGTCAGCTACGGAAATGTAAAATCGTATCAACCGCGCGATGCCGTCAAATACGACTATGTAACCACCTCACGGGGATTGCTCGAAAAATACAAGGCTGGTGACTATGAGTTCGATCTACCTGCCCAACAAGTAGAATTGATCAAGAAGAAGGATTTTGGCCAATACATGGATCCCACCCGCAAAGACCTTGTGATCGGATTTATTACCACTAACGATATCACCGGCGGTAATTCAGGTTCACCCGTTCTCAATAACAAAGGAGAGCTGATCGGACTGGCCTTTGATGGCAATTATGAAGCCCTGAGCCATAAACTGGCTTTTGACAAGGACCTGAATCGTACTATTTGTGTTGATATTCGCTACGTACTCTGGTGCATCGATAAACTAGGCGGAGCTAAACATCTTATCAACGAGTTGACCCTGGCCAAATAATTTAGTGCCATTGACGTCATCTTCTCTACATATCGAAAAGATCAGTCTTTACGCGCTGCGTATTCCACTGATAGAGCCCTTTATTACTTCGCTCGGAAGAGATGACGATGCACTCAACGTAGTAGTCCGAATTCAGACCCGAGAAGGATTGATCGGATTTGGAGAATGCAGTCCGTACATGCCTATTAACGGGGAGAGCCAAGAGACCTGCATGGCCATTGGTCGATACTTTGGCCAGGCACTGCTAGGCCGTAATGCGCTCGACATCGATGGTTGCCTGCAACTGCTCGATACTATAGTTTATGCCAACAACAGCATCAAAAGTGCTTTTGACATTGCCTTGCACGACCTGGCTTCGCAAGCAGCAGGGGTTCCACTTTGGAAATGGCTACAGGGAGATAATACCAAACGAATAACCACCGACTACACCGTAAGCATCGGTGATCCCGACAAGATGGCCCAAGATGCAAAGAAGATTTTGGACCAAGGTTATCCGGCCATCAAGGTAAAATTGGGCAAGAACGGCAAGACCGATGTGATTCGTATGCAAGCCATCCGTAAAGCGGTAGGTCCATCAGTGCCGCTGCGCATCGACGCCAACCAAGGCTGGACCGTACCTGAGGCCATTGAGACCCTTCAAGCACTGGCGCCGCTGAATATCGAACATTGCGAGGAACCTATCTCTCGCTATTTATATACTTCGTTGCCACAAGTAAAAAAAGAAAGTCCCATAGCCATTATGGCCGATGAATGCTGTGGTGATCATCACGATGCCGCACGCCTGATTGCCCTTGATGCCTGCGACTACTTTAATATTAAATTGGGTAAAGCCGGAGGTATTCGCAATGGAGTACGAATAGTTCGACTCGCCGAAGCAGCCTGCATCAAATTGCAGGTTGGAGCTATGATCGAATCGCGACTGGCCATGACGGCCTTTGCTCATTTTGCTTGCTGTAGCCCTCAGATCGTGCATTATGATTTTGATACCGCACTTATGTTTAGGCAAGATCCCGTTAGCGGAGGTATTCGCTACGAAAAGAACGGGGTCATTCAATTACCGGAAGGCAACGGGCTAGGCGCTACCATAGCCGAAGAATGGCTAGAAAAAATGGAGGCGATACACCTTAGCTAATCACCTACTAAGTGATATCTACCATGTGGCAGCGTTTACAAGACATCATCAATTCACTTTTTTGGACCCGTGCACAAGACCAGGTCTTTGAGCATATGCTGACCCACTATCGAAAGGCCAGACGATACCGAGCCAGAAAGATCGTTGTACGAAATCTTTTACGCGATGTCATTTTTATTTTACTCGGCATCATCTCTGCCTCCTTTGGACTTAAGGCACTGTTGCTTCCCAATCACTTCATCGATGGCGGAGCCACGGGAATCTCCCTGTTGTTAACCACGCTAAGCGCTACCCCGCTTTGGATGTTTATTCCACTGGTCAACATTCCTTTTGTAATTATGGGGCATCGCATTTTAGGTAGCACTTTTGCCATTAAAACGGCACTGGCCATTGCCGGACTTTCCCTTTGCCTGGCCTATGTAGACTTTCCACTGGTCACACAAGACAAGGTATTGGTAGCGGTCTTTGGAGGATTTTTTTTGGGAGCGGGCATTGGACTCGCCGTACGAGGCGGAGCGGTCATAGATGGTACCGAGGTGCTCGCCATCTACCTCAGTAGAAAGCTCGGTACTACCATCGGCGATATTATTCTGGTCATTAACATTATCATCTTTTCGCTGGCGGCATACTTGTTAAGTATCGAAGTGGCCTTGTATTCCATCATCACCTATATGGTAGCCTCAAAAATGCTTGATTTTATTGTAGAGGGCATCGAAGAATACATAGGGGTAACGATCGTATCATCGCATAGCGAAGAGATACGAGAGATGATCATAAACGTTTTGGGAAGAGGGGTTACGGTATACCAAGGAAAAGGAGGCTATGGCAAACGAGGAGAGAAAAGAGACCTCGACATTCTCTACACGGTCATCACAAGATTAGAGATCAACAAGCTGAATACAGAGATCGATAAGATAACACCTACTGCCTTTGTGGTCATGAATCCCGTCAAGGAGACAAAAGGAGGTAGAATTAAAAAGAGACCCCTCAAGCATTAATCGATCCGCCAGGTCATCTCGCCGCCTTTCTCATCTTTCAATTGAATGCCCACACTGGCCAGCCGGTCACGTATCTTATCGGATGTCATAAAATCTTTTCGACCACGAGCCTCTTTGCGAATATCTATCAACAGGTTCATCACCTGCTCTAATTTATCATGCCCTCCTTCCTCCATTCCCTGTAAACCTAAAACTGTTTCGAGCCAGTGGGTCATTTCTTTTTGCATATGCAAAAGGGTCGAAGCACTTAGCGCACCAGCCGGTGTATGCCCATCATAGATAGCGTTAATGACCGGTACCAATTCAAAAAAGTTCGCCAGTACCTTGGCGGTACTAAAATCATCGTTCATAAATGAAGGGACTTCACCAAGCAACCGATTGACGGTTTGGGTGAGTGCCTCATCGGTTCCATTACCCGGTGCGCCCTTTTGTACGTAATCGATCTTCTTTAATTTTTGGTAGGCTTCCCATAAGCGCTTCAGGCCTTTCTCGGCGGCTTGTAAAGCCTCGTTGCTAAAGTCAAGTGTGCTGCTATAGTGCGTTTGCAGAATAAAGAAGCGTACCGTCATAGGATGATAGGCCTTCTCGAGCAAGGGATGCGAGCCGCTAAAAAGTTCGGTAAGGCGAATCACATTATTGTAGCTCTTTCCCATCTTACGCCCATTGATGGTGATCATATTGTTGTGCATCCAATAGCGAACCGGTGCCTGGTGGTTACAGATGGTGCTTTGCGCGATCTCACTTTCGTGATGTGGGAAAAGCAGGTCCATACCGCCGCCGTGAATATCGAATTGCTTACCGAGGTACTTGGTGGCCATGGCAGAACACTCAATATGCCAGCCCGGATAACCAACCCCCCAGGGACTTTGCCAGCGCATGATATGTTCGGGTGCGGCCGCCTTCCAAAGCGCAAAATCGGTACGGTCTTTTTTATCTTCTTGGCCGTCCAACTCGCGAGTAGTTGTGAGCAACTCATCTATAATTCGCCCGCTGAGTTTGCCATAGTCGTAACTGGCCGCGTATTTCTTAACATCAAAATAAACTGACCCCTGAACTTCATAGGCAAAGCCGGCTGCGATCAACTGCTCGATCATCCCGATCTGCTCTACAATATGTCCTGTAGCAGTAGGCTCCACCGAAGGAGGCAAGGTGTTGAACTGCTCCATGGCCCAGTGAAATAGGCGCGTATACTTATGAACCAGCTCCATGGGTTCGAGCTGCTCTAGTTTCGCTTTTTCGGCGATCTTATCGGTGGCCTCACGCCCTTCTTCTTCAAAATGCCCGGCATCGGTTATGTTGCGTACATAGCGAACTTTATACCCAAGGGTTTGTAAATAACGATAGACTACATCGAATGTAATGTAAGGACGGGCATGACCCAGATGACTCTCCCCACTTACGGTGGGACCACAGACATACATGCCCACGTGCCCGGGCACCAAGGGGGTAAAAACTTCTTTTTGTCGGGTCAGCGAATTATAGATACGAAGCTCGGCCATATGGCAAAGATGATTAAAATAAATGGAATCGAATAGCAGTGCTTGCCTAGCGCTGTAATTGCAGGTCGGTCACAAGCATATAATGATCGGAATAATCCTTTTTGACCCGCTTGAACTGCTGCACGGCAAAACGTCGATCGGCAAAAATATAATCGATGCGCAGGGTCGGTGATAGTCCGCGAAAAGTACGGCCCAATCCATAGCCCCGTTGCAAGAAGGCATCCTGCAGGGTGCCCCGCACGGTGAAATAAGTGTATGAGTTAGGGACATCGTTGAGATCGGCGGCCAAAATAACAGGGTGCGGCGAATCGGTCAGCAGCGAGGCGATCATATCGGCCTGAAGGCTTCTGATGACCACCCCTTTCTTTAATTTTCCGACGATGGGAATAAAATGTTGAACCAGACTGTCTTCTCGGCCACGGATCTTTTCTATGCGCCGATAATCTTGCTTATCGAATCGCTGTGATTGAAGATGGGTAGTAAAAACGCGAATCACTCCATCGTTCGTCCGTATATCGGCCTGTAGCAAGACCTCGGGCTGAGACGGACGCGGAAAACGGACCATCCCACTATCGACAATGGGATAGCGTGAGAAGATCACCGAGCTGTAGTAATTAAGGTCGCCATCCAGATCTTTGCTAAAATAAAAATAGGGATAGCCAAGTTGCTTGCGAATAGAGGTAATGTTGTCGTAGTAGACCGGATTATCAGACGTATAGAACTCTTGTAAGCACAGCACATCGGCCTTTTGCTCGGCCAGTAGCGCTAACATTTTTTTTCGGGTCAAACTTCCGCGATTGTTGTTACGTGTCAACTCAATAAAACGAGCCACGTTCCAGCTGACCACCCGAATTGACTTCGTATCTTTTTTTATCTCGAAGGTAACAGGGGCATTAAAGGCAATGAACACGCCGATGCTTTTGTATCCCAATATCAGCGCGCTAACTGAAAGCAGCGCGAGTCTGAACTTGAGCAATACTAACCAGCCCACCAGAAAACTAATCACGATAAAAAGCAAGAACGGAAAGGCAAGCCCCATGAGCGAAACCCACCACCACTGTTGCGGGTGCAAAAGGGGAATCAAGCATGATAATAAGAAAAGGGCCACTGCCAGCACGTTGGCCAAGAACACAAATTTTTTGGTAAATAACCGAAGTCGACTCTTCTTCATTACTGGCGAATAAGGCTATCGGCCGCAGCCAAACTACCCAAAATGGCTGTCTTGACCTTCTGTACTTTCTCTAGCTCTTCCTGAAAATAACGCAACCGAAGAGCCTTGTTGTCTTTTGCAGAATCCATATTGAACTCGACCATCCATTTATCCATGGCAAAGTCGGCATAATTTAGATCCCCGATCAGTTGCTCCAATTGTTGACGATACGCTTTATTGGCGCTGCCCGCTTGCTTGGCCAGCGAGTCGAGGCGTTGCTGTGCCCGTTGCTGCGCTCCCCGCACCTTACCCATTTTAGGCATCACTTCGTCGTGGATGTCCATCACACGATGGTATAGACTATCATCGGCCGACAAAGGTTGGGCGGATACATGACCGGAGCCGTGCTCCGAATGACCGGATGGGCCTTGACAGGCGGTAAAAAGCAAAACGATACCTATCGAAAAGACTAAATTAAACGTAGTACGCATAATAGTATTCATTAGAAAACAAAGATACCCAAATGTAAAAGACAAGCGTGGTTCGGCTAATTTTGGGGTAAATTAGTACCCCTCTACCCTATGCTTCAACTTCAAAACTATGTAACCGGACAATGGTTTCGCGGACAAGGTAACGAACAGCCTCTTTTCGATGCGGTTACCGGTGAGCCCTTTGGTACTACAAGCACACAGGGAGTCGATTTCAAATCCATGATCGACTATGCGCGGCAGAAAGGAAATCCGGCACTTCGCCAACTCACTTTTCACGAAAGAGGGAATCGACTCAAAGCCCTCGCCTTTCACTTGCAAAAACACTTGCCTGCCTTCTATGCCCTTAGTTACCGAAGCGGAGCTACCAAGGCCGACAGCTGGGTAGATATCGAAGGAGGAATCGGTAATCTTTTTTCGAATGCCTCGTTACGAAGAAAGTTTCCGAACGAGACGTTTTGCATAGACGGAGAAAGTCATAACCTTAGCAAAGGCAACAGTTTTATGGGCACGCACATTCTAGTGCCTAAAGAAGGGGTGGCCATCCATATCAATGCTTTTAATTTTCCTGTCTGGGGAATGCTCGAGAAGATCGCGGTTAATCTACTGGCCGGTGTTCCGGCTATCGTAAAGCCCGCCACCGCGACCTCGTATCTCACCGAAGCCGTATTTCGCGAAATTATAAATAGCAAGATCTTTCCGGAAGGATCGCTCCAACTGATCTGTGGCAGCAGCGGCGATCTGCTACATTGGGTAGATAGTCAAGATGTGGTCACCTTTACGGGTAGCGCCGCCACCGGTGTCCTGCTCAAAAAAATACCGGCGATACTCGATAATAATGTTCCCTTTAACATGGAAGCCGACAGTCTCAATTGCATTGTACTGGGCGAATCCGTACAACCGGACGACCCGGAGTGGGAGCTCTTTATAAAAGAAGTACGAAAAGAAATGACCCTCAAAGCCGGGCAGCGTTGCACAGGGGTGCGTCGCATCTTTGTTCCGGCTCGTCATCTCGATGCCATGACCCATTCATTACAAAAGGCGCTGGCACAAACAGTGATCGGATCTCCCTACAACGAAAAAGTAAGAATGGGCTCGTTGGCAGGACAACAGCAGCGAAATGAAGTACTGGCACAAGTACAGAAACTACTAGCCTCCTCGCAACTCATCTATGGATCGCTAGACAGTGTAAGCGTGCTAGATGCCGATGCAGAAAAAGGAGCATTCCTTTCTCCATTGCTACTGCGCAATGACTCTCCCTTTGCCACCAATACGCCGCACGAGATCGAGGCCTTTGGGCCGGTAAGCACTTTAATGCCCTATCAAGGTATCGACGAAGCCATCGCCCTGAGTAAAAAAGGAAAGGGAAGTCTGGTTACTACCATTGTAACCAACGATACGCAAGAGGCCCGTCAATATGTGATTGGCGCTGCCTCTCACCACGGGAGAATCCTGGTCTTGAACCGTGCATGCGCCAAAGAAAGTACCGGCCATGGCTCTCCCTTGCCCTTACTGGTACATGGCGGACCCGGTCGCGCCGGAGGTGGAGAAGAGATGGGCGGTATTCGCGGTGTTAAACATTATCTGCAACGCACGGCCTTACAAGGATCTCCCACTATGATCACGGCCATTACATCGGTCTACCAACCCTATGCCGAGGGTAAGGATCCCGGCAAACACCCTTTTAAAAAGTATTTTGAGGAGTTGCAGATCGGAGACCAGTTGATCACAAAAAAGAGAATGATCACCGCTGAGGACATTGACCGGTTTGCCGACCTGAGTGGCGATCATTTTTATGCCCACATCAAAGAGACCGATTTCGAGGGCACCATGTTCGAACGACAAGTAGCCCACGGCTACTTGATCATGAGTTTAGCCGCCGGCCTCTTCGTGGACAGCTACGATAAAAATCCGGTATTGCTTAACTACGGCATCGATGAACTTCGATTTACCAAGCCCGTTTACCCCGGAAGTGAGATACAGATTCGGTTTACCTGCAAAGAAAAATTGTTGCAAGACAAACGTATTGTCGATAACCCTGCCGACATAAAAAGAGGAGATGACATCGAAAAAGGCATTGTAAAATGGCTGGTCGAAATACTCGACGAAAACCAAGAAATAACCGGCATTGCCACCATCTTGACGATGGTCGCCAAACAACCCTTATAACAGCATATGAGTACTATGGATACCGCCTACGTTACCTCTACCCGACAAGGATCGCTCCAAGTCGTAGAGTTCTATCATCCGCAAAGCAATTCGTTGCCCCGTACCTTACTTACACAGCTAGCCGCCTCCATTACGGCAGCCGGTGAAGATCCCGAGATCAACCTCGTATTGCTACGCAGTGGCGGAGAAAAGGTCTTTTGTGCCGGCGCCTCGTTCGATGAACTCGCCTCCATTACCACCGCAGCAGAGGGTCTCCGCTTTTTTAGCGGATTTGCTGAAGTGATCAATGCCATCAGAACCTGTCCCATTCCCGTCATTGGACGAATACAAGGCAAATGCGTAGGTGGAGGAGTGGGACTGGCCGCAGCGGTAGATTATGCACTCGCCACCGACAGCGCACAGGTTAAGCTCAGTGAATTGGCGGTAGGAATTGGCCCGTTCGTAGTGGGTCCTGCCGTAGAAAGAAAAATAGGCGTCTCTGCTTTTTCGCAATTGGCCCTGGATGCCACCGAATGGCGTAGCGCTGCATGGGCACACCAGCGAGGATTGTTTGCAGAACTTTTCGAAGATATAGCCGGCTTAGATGAAGGGGTCAATCGATTGGTGGCACAATTGCTAAAAAGCAGTCCCGCTGCTCTAAAAGAGATCAAGAAGATCTGCTGGGAAGGAACCGAACACTGGACCCAACTACTACAACACCGGGCTTCTATCAGTGGTCGACTGCTGCTGACCGAAGAGAGTAAAAAAGCCATAGAGCGATTTATAAAAAAATGAAAGCTCCCCTGCTTTGCTACACGGAACAAAACTTTAACGCGCTTTGCGATTTAGTGGCGGCCCGCGATGCCGATCTGCAGCAGATCTTGCACAAACACGGATATCCTCGCCCATGGATAAGGCCTAACACATTTCAAACGCTGGTGCTCTCCATCTTAGAGCAGCAGGTCTCTCTGGCGGCGGCCTATGCGGCGTTCGAACGCTTGCGAAAAAAAGTGGGCATCGTAACCCCTAAAAAAATAATGGCACTTACCGATCAGGAGCTGCGCGACTGTTATTTTACCCGACAAAAGATCGTATACGCAAGAGGACTGGCACAAGCTATTATTGAAAAAAAAATCAGCTTGCGCAAGATGGAACATTACAGCGATCAAGAGGTCTTTGACCAATTAATTCCGCTCAAGGGGATCGGACCCTGGACCATCGATGTATACCTGATGCATGCCCTGCGAAGAACCAACCAATTTCCACTCGGAGATATAGCGCTGGTCAATAGCTTAAAAAGAACAAAAAGGATGCGTGCAACCGTATCTAAAGAGAGAATGCTGGCTGTAGCTTCCAAATGGAAACCCTACCGCAGTATGGCAGCTTTTATTTTATGGCACGCCTACATGCAAGAAAAAGGCGCACGCGTCAGTCACTAACCATTAGATATTCAACCCGCCGCAGGCACTGATCGTTTGACCTGTAACATAGGCCGACAGATCGGACGCTAAAAACAACGTAACGTTGGCAATATCGGCAGCCGATGCAAATCGGCCAAGGGGTATACCGGCCTTATATTTTTCGGCCGCTTCACCCGCTTGCAAATATTGTGTCATATCGGTCTCTACAAAACCCGGTGCAATAGCATTACAACGAATGTTACGGCTACCCAACTCTTTAGCTATCGACTTGGTGAACCCGATAATACCGGCTTTGCTGGCGGCATAACTGCTTTGCCCCGCATTCCCCATTTCGCCGATCACCGAACTCATATTGATGATGGAGCCCGAACGTGCTTTCATCATCGGACGGATCACTTGCTTGGTCATGTAAAAGACACTATTGAGATTGACCTGCATCACTTCCTCCCATTGCTCATTGGTCATACGCATTAACAGATTATCCTTGGAGATACCTGCATTGTTGACACAAATATCGATGGTGCCGAATTCTTTCATTACTTCGGCGACCAGTGCTTCGCAGGCCTGCGCATCGGATGCATTACTCTGGTAAGCCTTTACCTTGACCCCTGTTTCTTGTAAAGAGGCTGCTAACGATGCCGCCCTCTCGGCACTGCCCTCACTTACGTACGTGAAAGCTACATGTGCCCCTTGTGCGGCAAAGAGACGGACGATCCCCTCTCCTATTCCCCGGGCACCTCCGGTTACGATCGCCACTTTATTGTCGAGTAGTTTCATAAAAAGAATTTAGGATGAGGCAAATGTAGCAGTATTCAGCTGTAAAATATCTTCGATCATGTTGCGATCATTGCTCAACCGAGGTACTTTGTGCTGGCCCCCGAGTTTTCCTTTTTGTCGCAACCAATTCGAAAAGGTTCCCCGTGGCAACGACTGCACTTGGGGCAAACCCAATGCGATGTCCCTGTACCGCTTGGCTTCGTAGTCGCTATTCAGTTGTTGCAATGCCTTATCCAAGACCTCTGTAAACAGGTCGAGCCTTTCGGGCGCTTGCTCAAACTCTATCAACCACTGGTGCGCCCCTTGCACCCGCTCATTGAAGTAAATCGGGGCTGCCGTATAATCCATCACAATGGCGCCAGTTTGTCGACAGGCCTCTGCCAATGCCCGATCGGTATTGTCTACGATCACCTCCTCGCCAAAGGCATTGATAAAATGTTTTAACCGCCCCGATACTTTTACCCGAAAAGGTCTGAGCGTCGTAAACTCGATGGTATCGCCCAGTAAATACCGCCAAAGACCCGCATTGGTACTAATGACAGGAGCATACTGACGGCCGATCTCGACATCGCTAAGCCCGATGGTGCGAGGAGCGGCCGACCCATATTCCTCTACCGGCATAAATTCCATAAATACCCCATGATCGGTGAAAAGCAACATACCTGGCTCCAATGGATCGTCCTGCGCGGCAAAGAAACCCTCACTGGCATTGTACATATCCAGATACTGGATATCTCGGCCGATCCATTTAGAAAATTGCTCGCGATACGGAGTAAAAGAAACGCCTCCATGCATATATAATTCGAGCGAAGGCCACACTTCCGAAATAGTTCGGCAACCGGTTAGCTCCAATATGCGATTAAACAAGACCAGCGTCCAGGTAGGCACGCCAGAAATAGAAGTTACATTTTCCTTGATCGTACTGGCTGCCAATTTTTCGATCTTCGACTCCCATTCATCCATCAAAGCAATATCCAAATGAGGGGTTCGAAGCCAATGACCCCAGAAAGGGGAATTCTGCAGCAACACAGCGCTCAGGTCGCCGTACTGCGCCTCTTCGTTTAGAGGATTGATGGTATGACTCCCCCCAATGATAAGTCCTTTTCCTGTCAACAACTCAGAGTCAGGTTTTCTCAAATAGTATAACGATAGTACGTCTTTGGAAGCACGGTAATGCCCATCTTGCAAACTCTCTTCGCTAACCGGAATAAACTTGCTTTTGTCGCTGGTGGTTCCACTACTCTTAGCAAACCAATGAATGGGCGTATTCCACAATAACCCCTGCTCACCTTGCATGATACGCTCTATGTAGGGCTTCAGATCGTCATATTCATGAATAGGAACGGCCTCTTTAAAGGACTTGACCGAGAATAGGCGGGCAAAATCGTAGCGTCTGCCCAGCTCGGTATATTGAGCCGAGGTGACCAGATCTTGTAATACTTCCCGTTGGGCATCGATTGGATTGTTGCGCCAAGCGTCTATTCGCCAGGAACGCAAGCGAGCCAACGATGATATGGCAGGAGACAAAAGTTTCATGGCTACTACCAAATTAAAAAAAAATGGCCATCAATAGGCCAATAATAATCGTTGTCGTAACATGGTGCGCACTTCCTCTTCTACAAAAGCAACCTGCAAGGCCTGGAGGTTGCAGTTCAAGAACTCCTTTCGACCCCAGCCAAATACCTCAGCCACCCGATGATACTCACTGCTAAGTGTAACCGGTGTAATCATACGAGCGTCGGTAGAGATACTAAGCGAGACCCCTGTGCTATACAAAGCACCCAGTGAATGCCCTTGCATGGAAGAAAAGATATTGGTTTGCAAATTGCTGGTAGGGCAAACCTCCAAATGGATCCGCTCCCGCAGTAGATATTGCACCAACGTGGGATCCTCGATGCTTCGCACCCCATGGCCGATACGCTGCGGGGCTAACTCGCGGATCACTTCCCACATACTGCCCGGTCCGGCTGCTTCTCCTGAATGAACCGTAAACGGTATCCCGCTTTCCTTTATCAAGGCAAATGCCTTTTTGTGTGCGAGCACTCCAAAACCTGCCTCATCTCCGGCCATATCAAAGCCGGCTACCCAGCCCTTTCCAAAAAATTGCCGAGTCAATAAGGCTGTTTCCAGACTTTGCTCCTCTGTAAAATGGCGAAGTGTGCACAGAATTAACCTTGCGGTCACTTTGTATCTGCCGACACCTTCTTGTAATGCAGCTTGCACGGCTTCGACCACCTGCGCAGAAGACAGGCCTTGTTGTGTGTGCAACAAAGGGGCGAAACGGATCTCGGCATAGATCACTTGATCTGCTTCAAGCTGGGCCAATAGGTCGAGGGTCACCAATCGCAATTGTGCGGGCGTTTGCATTAAAGAAAAACCCTTAACAGCACGCGTCAGATAATCGCGCAAGTCGGCACACACGGGCGGAGCCACAAATTCTTTTTGATACTGCTCTTCGGAAATGGTGTTATCGATGGCATGAACCACCGAATAGCTCAGGCTGCAATCGAGATGCAGGTGTAATTCTATTTTTGGAAGCTGCGCGTAGTTCATGGGCCATCAAATGGAAATGCCTGATTGTTGCTGGGCCTCTTCGTGAATCCAATCCTTGCGACGCAGTTCAAAGTTGCGACCCAGATACAACTTGCGTACCTGCTCGTCTTGCGCCAGTTCCTCGGCCGTACCGTGCTTAAAGATCTTGCCTTCAATAAGCAGGTAGGCGCGATCACAGATCGAAAGCGTTTCCGTTACATTATGATCGGTGATCAAGATGCCGATGTTCTTATACTTAAGCTTGGCTACAATGGCTTGAATGTCCTCCACTGCAATTGGATCGATACCCGCAAAAGGCTCATCCAGTAAAATAAAGGTAGGGTCGACCGACAAGGCCCTGGCAATTTCGGTCCTTCTTCTTTCCCCTCCACTCAACACATCCCCATTGCTCTTACGCACATGTTGCAGTCGAAACTCACTGAGCAGGCGCTCCAATTTATCTTTTTGTTGTTGTTTACTGAGACGGGTCATTTCGAGCACGGCGGCGATGTTATCTTCCACGCTCAGCTTTCTAAATACCGAAGCCTCTTGCGGCAAATAGCCGATCCCCATCTGGGCCCTTTTGTACATCGGTAATGCGGTGATATCCTGATCATTTAAAAAGACCTGCCCTTCATCGGGTTTGATCAATCCCACCACCTGGTAAAAAGAGGTAGTCTTGCCAGCTCCGTTAGGACCCAGCAAACCCACGATCTCCCCTTGCCGAACTTCAAAAGATACCCGGTCTACAACGGTCCTGCTTCCATATCGTTTAACCAGAGAGCGGGTGCTAATGGTCAATTGCATACAACAAATGTAAGCCATCGGCACGGCACCAGCCAACGGCCCTGCTCTTTTAACAAATGCGGGTTGATTCTTTGTGATGAAGATCGAGTACGCTAAGTTTGCATGCCCGTACCTATGAAAGTCATCGAACACATCAACCAGGCCAAAGACACGCTCATTTCCTTTGAGGTGTTACCCCCGCTCAAGGGTAAAGGTATTGGGGCGTTGTACAAACATCTTGACCCGCTGATGGCCTTTAAACCGGCCTTTATCAATGTTACCTATCACCGCTCGGAGCATGTGTTCAAAAAAAGGGCCGATGGCAGTTTCGAAAAAGTAGTGGTGCGCAAACGTCCGGGTACAGAAAGTATTTGTGCGGCCATCATGAATAAATACAATGTTGATACGGTACCCCACTTGATCTGTGGCGGATTTAGCATCAACGAGACCGAGGATGCCCTCATCAACTTACATTACCTGGGAATCGATAATGTGTTGGTACTGCGCGGAGATGCCGCCAAAAATGAATCGGCCTTTGAACCTGAACCGGGAGGTCACCGCTATGCGGTCGATCTGTTGCAACAGGTCTCTGCCCTCAATAACGGCATCTATATCGAAGAGGAACTTAAGGATACGCAAAAGACACGATTTTGTATTGGAGTGGCCGGCTATCCCGAAAAACATTTCGAGGCCCCTAATATGGATACCGACCTGCGTCACTTAAAACAAAAAGTAGAAGCAGGCGCCGACTATATTGTAACCCAGATGTTCTTCGACAATGCCAAATACCACGGTTTTGTAAAGGCCTGCCGCGAAATCGGCATTACCGTGCCCATCATACCCGGCTTAAAACCCATCTACTCCAAAAAACAATTGACCGTACTTCCCAAGACTTTTCATATCGATCTTCCACCCGAGCTGGCCAATGCCGTTCAAAAATGCAAGACAGATGCCGATGTGGAATTGGTAGGAAAAGAATGGTTGTTGATGCAATCGCGCGAATTAAAGAAAGCCGGTGTACCCGTACTGCACTATTATACATTGGGCCGCCCGCTGCTGGTAGCCGATGTGGTAAAAGATATTTGATCAACGAAATGCCGATCAAAGCAGGGCCTGACCGAGAGAACGCTTAACCTTTATTTACTGTCCTTTTTCTTGAGCTGGATTATTTCATCGATCTGCTCGTAAGATAGCTTTTTGGCAATGATGCGCTTGTCCTTATCCAACAAGTAAAGTGTAGGAAAAGACTGCACGTCGTACAACTGCGAATAACCAGGAATGCCTTTTTCTACCCGATTCTTTTCGGCCTCTTTGCTGTAATACACATGGCTCCAATTACCGATCTTCTTATCGGCAATAAAACGAAGCCAATCCGCCCGCGTGCCTTCGGTCTCTTTGGCCACGGCATAAATGCCTATATTTTCTTTTTTCCAACGCTGCACATAGACAGAATCGATCTTGGGAAGCGTCTCTTTGCAATGTCCGCAAGTGGGGTCCCAGAATACCACCAGCGTAAAATCTTTCTTTAATCCGTAAAGCGTTGCCGTTCGGCCCGTTGAATCAGGTAATTCAATATCCGATGCAGGCGTACCCAGAATATTGGCCATTAAACTATACGCCCTGTCGGTGATGGTCTTTTTGCCCTGCTCCCCCAGCCACGAGTAGGTCTTATTCGAAAAATATTTTTCATATAAGTGTACAAAGATGGCATCCTCCCACATGTAGCGCTGGGTATAATAGCGATTAATGAAACGCAGCAGCAAGAAACGCTG